>JANOQB010000157.1:0-9135 GCA_031422215.1 Cytophagales bacterium
ACCAAAACTAACTCCTAAAATTCTGACTTCTGACTTCTAAATTCTGACTTCTAATTTCAATTTCAATCTCAATCTCAAACCCAAACCCTCCTAACTCCTAAATTCTGACTTCTAAATTCTGACTTCTCCTAACTCTCCAAAAACGGATATCTATAATCCACCGGGGTTACAAAAGTTTCTTTGATGGTGCGCAAGGAAACCCATCGCAGCAGATTCACTTTCGCTCCGGCTTTGTCGTTGGTGCCCGATCCCCTCGCCCCGCCAAATGGTTGCTGGCCAACTACTGCGCCCGTGGGTTTGTCGTTGATGTAAAAGTTTCCTGCCGAGTTCACCAATTTTTTCGTGGCCATCTCAATGGCATGCCGATCTTGTGCCATGATGGAGCCAGTCAGTGCGTAGGGAGAAGTTTGGTCAACCAATTCGAGCGTGTCTTCAAAGTTTTCTGAGTGATAGATGTAGATGCTCATCACAGGCCCAAAAATTTCTTCGCACATGGTTAGTGACGATGCATCTTTGGTGACGATCACCGTGGGCTCAATAAAATATCCTTTCGATTTGTCATACTTGCCACCGGCAATAATTTCGTTCATCGGGTTTTGCCGTGCCTTCTCAATATAGCCGGTGATCGAGTCGAAAGCTTTTTCGTCAATCACTGCATTAATGAAATTGCCAAAGTCTTCCGTGGGTCCCATCTTCATACTCCTCAAATCTTCGAGCAGATATTTTTTTACATCGTCCCACAAATTGGAAGGAACATAACAGCGCGAAGCAGCTGAGCATTTTTGTCCCTGGTACTCAAAGGCACCACGGGCAATGGCGGTGGAAACTTGCTTTGCGTTGGCACTCTTGTGCACCATGATAAAATCCTTTCCACCCGTTTCACCAACAATGCGTGGGTAGGAGCGATACTTATGAATATTGTTGCCAATCATCTTCCACATATTTTGAAATACGCCCGTGCTTCCGGTAAAATGAATGCCGCCAAAATCGCGGTGATTGAAAACAACGTCACCGGCATCGGGGCCTGTTACATATACTAAGTTGATAACACCATCGGGCAAGCCTGCTTCCTTTAACACCTGCATGATCACATTGGCTGCGTAAATCTGAGTGTTGGCTGGTTTCCAAACTACGGTGTTGCCCATCAGCGCGGCACTCGTGGGCAGGTTTCCCGCAATAGCGGTGAAGTTGAAAGGTGTTAGCGCAAACACAAAACCTTCCAACGGCCGGTATTCAATCCGGTTCCACACACCAGGTGACGACTCGGGCTGGTCGCGATAAATTTCCCCCATGAAGTAAACATTGAAGCGCAGAAAATCAATCAACTCACAGGCGGCATCAATCTCTGCCTGATAGGCATTCTTCGATTGGCCCAACATGGTGGCCGCATTGATTTTATATCGGTAAGGCCCGGCCAATAAATCAGCGGCTTTTAAAAATATGCTTGCGCGATTTTCCCAACTCAAGGCTGCCCACAATTCTTTGGCGGCCAGTGCTGCATGGATAGCCTGCTCCACGTGGCTTTTGTCACCCTGATGAAAATAGGCGAGCACATGCTTGTGGTCGTGCGGTGGTGAAAGTGATTTCTTATTATTGGTGCGCACTTCTTCGGCACCAATGTACATGGGTATGTCCATCACGGTTGCCCGCGCATCGGCCAATGCTTTTTTTAAAGCAGCGCGCTCTTTGCTGCCGGGCGCGTAAGAAAGTACCGTTTCATTTTTTGGTGTGGGGATGTGAAAAAAACCAGTTGACATAATTTTAAGGTTTGATATTATTTTTTTTCAGTTCAATTATAATTTCTATTTGAGATTTGCGGTATGGCGAGGCGCCACCGGGCTACCTGCCTGTCGGCAGACAGGTTCCAAGCCCACGCGAGGTGCGTGGGGCTTTCCACTTCTATCCCTGCCTGTCCGGCAGGCCTTGCCGGGATGCTCAACATGATTACTTGTAGTGTCATATTTTATGAATTGACAAAGTTAGACATTGCACTGATTTTTAAAGTATCTCCATCAACTGTTTAAGATCATGGATTTCATAGCGTGGCTTTTCTTCGTGGCTCATTTTGTTGGGATTGAAAAACACCGTATCCACCGATGCATTGTGCGCTCCACCAATATCGGTAATCAAATTGTCGCCAATCATGATTGCTTCGTGCGGTTGAAAACCAGTTTCTGCCAACGCGAAATCAAAAATTTCCTTAGCCGGCTTTTTATGGCCGGCCCGCGCAGAGGTTACAACATTTCTGAAGTAGGAGGTGAGGCCTGAAGAATTTATTTTCGTGGATTGAATTTCTTCAAATCCGTTAGTGACGATCGTGATCGGGTAACGTGTGTGCAAATACTCCAACACTTCCAGCGCATTGGGCATCAGCGCAGACTTTTTTGGAGAGAGGGCAAGGTACTCATCCGACAATCTCAATGACAGCTCATAGTCATCCACCCCCAGGTGCAAAAGGATTTTATGAAAGCGTTGAAAACGGATCACATCACGGCCAATTTTCCCAAGATCATATTGTTCCCAAAGCGTGGTGTTGATCGAAGCAAATGCTTCTTGGAGTTTTGAAATGGAAATCCCCCGCTCGGCCAATGTATGTCCGTTAAACAATTCGCTCAGGGTTTGGCTCGAATTTGTTTCGTAGTCCCACAGGGTGTGATCCAGATCGAAGAGAATGCATTGGTACTTTTTCATCTGTTAATATTTATTTTTTTGGTCAGATGCCTGCCTGCCGGTCAGGCAGGGAACCTCGCTATTTTCCATTTCAAGTATAAGAAATCCTATCATGCTCGGTTTCATGAAAGCGGGCTGATAGGTTTGATGTGGAGTTTGTTGAGAGATAACTCGCGGTTGCTGTAAAGAGTTTCAAATACCTGCTGGTCTTTTTGCAGGATAGGATCTTTCATCAAGAACTGGAATATCTGACGGGTGATGTCGAACACTTCATCTTTGAGTTGGTAAAAAACCCATTGGTTTAATTTTCGTGAAGTGAGTATGCCAGAGTTTTTGAGGTACAAAAGGTGCCGCGATGTTTTGGTTTGCGTAAACTCCAAGATGTGCTCCAGGTCGGTAATGCACATTTCACCATTGGCCAGGATGAGGTTTAGTATGCGCAGCCGCGAGGTATCTGAACACGCCAGAAAAATCTGCGCACCTAAATCGATATTAAAATGTTTTAATCGCATACAAGGGTCTTGAAAAGACCGTTTTACAAGCGGTGCAAGATAGCAAAATCCGTGGGTGCGGTACGCTATTTTGCATTAGGCTTACATATCTTGAATCTATATCTTTGAAAATAATTTTGAAATCGTGAATAAAATAATCGGCCTTGCCGTATGTGTTGCCTTCCTCGTGATCGTTTCAGTTGCTAGTGTGCAGGCTCAAAACAAAAAAAGGATCATACAATTGTCGGGCATTGTCAGCGACAGTGTGCAGGTATTGCCGGGCGTTCACATTTATGTGCCAAAAGCGGGCCGGGGCACGCCCACCAATCATTCGGGTTTTTTTTCCATGCCTGTGCTAGAGGGCGATAGCATCGTGATCACTTCGGTGGGATATAAGCGCCAGCATTACATTGTTCCGCGCAATGCGCCCGATTTTTTAACGGTTTTGGTAGAGATGGTGTCGGACGTTACTTATCTGAAGGAAGTTCAGATCATGCCGTTCCCAACAGAAGAAGTTTTTAAAGAAGCCATACTCGCATTGAACATTCCTTTGAATGAAGGAAGTTACGACAAGCGCAACCTGAATGCCGAACTGATGGCGTTGATGCTGCGCACCACACCGATGGACGGAGCGGGCAACTATAAATATTATATGGATCAATGGTCAACCTCGGCACAGGATAAATTTCAGCCCCGCACCAATCCCTTCTTGAACCCGTTTAACTGGGCGAGATTTGTTAGGGATATGAAGCAGAAGAAAAAGTAGCAGGACCGGTTAGAGAAACTTTCAAAATAACTTCCCCAATTCCGCCACCACAGTGTTCCGAATCGTCTCCCATTTCGGGCACGATGGGGAAACGCCACACCATAGCAGCTTGCCACAAAACGGGAGACGATACTTGACACATAGAAATAGCAGGCCCGATTTTCAACGTGGTTGAATACCAAAAAAAGAATCGGACTACGAGCCCGATTCTTTTCCGCAATATTAATTGTTGCGTGTTACGTTATAATAAAGAGACCGGCAATAGCCAGAACTTTCGCGGGTGTCAACGGTTCATCGAATGCCTGGGTGGCAACCGCAGCAGAGTACCCTAATGAAGTTACATTGGCTCCACCATGAATTACGTTATCTTCTCCTTCATACACAACAGCAGGAGTTCCTGTGTTTCCGGTAATCCATCCTTTCTCTGCCCGTAATCTCCGTACGATCGAAGCGTGCCTTGCCTCTACCGAATGTATCTGAAGAGCAGCCGTTAGTACAACATCATTTCCCATCAGTTCAGCAGCTCTCCCCTTGTAGGCGCGTACTCCTGTATCCTCAAAGGCTTGAGACAGTGCCAGAAAAGTTTGGTAGTTCGTAAATACATCCGGATAGGTTCCTTTCGCTGTAAAATCAAAGATAGGTTTTGATACCGCAGTGGCACCCATAGAATTGATAACACTCATCAAAAATGCTACGTGCGCAGTTTCGTGCTTTCCTATCTGTTGAAAAATTGCCTTTCTGTTTTCAGGAATCAATGCACCGGCAGCCAAACCTTTTTTATAGAATTCATCTTCAAGGTATTCCAAGGTAAGAGCAAAGTTCAATACTTCGGTTACTGATTCTTTTGAATTTCCGTAGGCTTTCTTAAAAAGGCCGCCCATTGCTATGGGAAGTGATACAATGGCCAAGTTTCTTCCAAACGAAGATGCTTGTTTGAACATGCCCCTTCGTGATAAATTTTCATTTACTTCAGGAGCCACATTTCCTATTTCTTGTATTATTTTATAGATATTCATGATTTCTAATCGTTTAGTTATTTAGGAAGCGAGTCAAATTTCACCGTGGCCATTACGTACTTAGCTGCGGCTGTCAATACTTCAATGGGAGTTTTAGCATCATCTAAGCCATTGTCCGTGGTAACTACATCATCCCCTGCGAATGAAGCAGAGAACGGGCTTATCAAATCGCGGATGGCCGAAGCATGTCTGGCTTCTACCGACACGATCTTGCCAGCGATCAATAAATAATCGGGGCTGGAAATAAGTTGACCAGCTCCGTTGTAAGCTGAAACGCCTAAGTCTTCAAACACCTTAGCTGCACCCAACACGGATGTGCGATCTGTGAAATTGATAGAGCTGAAATCGAACTCAACCTGTGCGATAGCAGCAGAGGCAATAGCGGCCTTGAAAAAATCACGGTGAGCCAACTCATGGTCGCGGATTTCGGTAAGGATGGTTCTTTCAGCATCGGTAATACTTGCATAAGGTGCTGTCAATACTTTCACATAGAAAGCTGCTTCCAACTGCTCCAACAGATAGGCATAATTTAAAATGCCTGTGTCTCCACTGCCAAGGTCAACCGTGGTTGGCCCATTGTTATCATCGTCCTTATTGCAACCCGTTAGGATCAGACCGGTTACGGCCAAAGACGCCCCTGAGTATTTTAAAAAAACACCCCGCGTAATAGGCGATAGGAGTTTTTGTTTCACCCCATCACTCCTTTTCTCCACTTCACTAAATTCCTTTATCATAAATAGTTTTGAATGTTTATTGTCATTCGAGATTTTTTTTTGACTAATGTTATGCCAAAACAAATTTTTTTAAAAAGTGCGAATGAATGGTTTCTTTAAGGTCTTGTAGTGAACACATGTTTAGTATGTGTAGTATTTATTTCTACACGTGGTTAAGTGGCTCCACAACCTATACGCTAATGAGCATCTATCCAATTATCCATTTTTTTTTAAAATGGTTTGCAACCCACATGCGTTACCAGTTTTCTCAACTGCACTGACCCAGGGCAGCCCAAATAATTAAAAACACTACAATAGTACCAAGGCATCCACCTCCTAATTTTTTGGCACCATACCCGGCCAGCAATCCTCTGAAAATGTTGTTCATAAAGTTTTGGTTAATTTGTTTGTAAGATTTTTCGCATAAAGAAAAGTTCCAAAACAATTTCTGCTCAAGCCAAGACAAAAAATTCCGTAGGGATTACCTAATGGTAGAATTATAGTATTTGCGTTTAGAAGTAAGTCCTGGAAGGACGGCCTTATTTAAGGCCTGTTAAATAAAAAGGAGGAGATAGATGGCTATCTCCTCCGCTAGCCGGGCCGATTTTTAATCTTGCTCTACCAGCTGGTCTCTCAATTCTTTTATCCCATCATGATCTGCTTTTATCAATTTGTGTTGGGCTGCAACCATGGTTTTTTGTTCAATGCCCAGATTTTCATCATCGTTTTCCAATACCTTCTCGTAGGTATCAACAGCAACATCTTCCCCATACTCGCAGGAGTTGAGAATGGCCTTGCGGTCGTTGCTGGTTAAAGCAACTTTAACATCCATCCAAACCCTAAAAAACTTTCCGGTTATTTTGGTCCCTTCTGTGGGTGTGCCGCCCAGCCGTTCAACTTCTTCCGTAAGTTCGTCTAAGCATTGGGTGCTGGTTGCGATCATACTGGCAAACAATTTTTTCAAATCATCCTCCTGTGTTTCTTTAGTGGCTGTCTCATAGCCTTCAATCCTGTCGTTGTTGATTTCGATGAGCGTGTTCAACACGTCAACTGTTTTTTCGTTGTCCATAGTAGTATTTATTTTAGTTATTGTTTATTATTTTTTTCCTGCCTTTTTGATTCCTTTCTCAACCTCCTCTTTCGTTAGCCCTGTAGTGTTTTTGTCTGGGTCTGCCGTGTTTGTTTCTGGCGTAAAAGAAAGTTTTTGCATGTATGCAGGATTGCCCCCATTCATTTTTTCTTTAACTATATCACCATATGCACCACGGGCCTGCTCCACTGTTTTGTTTCCGGTAATGATATCGTGCGCTAAGTTTAGGGCAAGAAAATTATTGCCTTCTTTATCGCAACGGGCGCTCATGGTTCCTTGTGTGCGGTCGAATGTTACGCTGCCATCAAATTTGCCAAGCTCATCCATTTTATCTTCCGGCACTTTGTAGCCCAACGTGGTGGTCATCATATCCGTATGTTCAATCGGAAAACTGTGCTTCGATTCACTTTTGGTTACACAGATTTTTTTCCAAACCCCCTTGTTCCACCAGATCAGTTCTTCTGAGGTAACGCCATCGGGCTTGCCATATTTACCAGTGATCTCTTCTACCGCTTTGTTCGAAGCATGGGGCCAATTGCTGGTATCGGGCATCATGTGTTCTTCCATCATCTTTTTATGATGCGATGTTGTTGCCGCCTTATCTTTTTCGGGCGTGCTCTGTGCATTCAGTGTGCTTAATCCTCCTACTAAAATAAGAGAGCACACGGCCACTGTTTTTTTAATTTGATTCATAGTATAAAATTTAAATTTGTATTTTGATTTTAGAAGAATGGCAGCGTCCTTTTTTTTTTGTGAACGTGAGCTTATGTCGTCATTCTTTACAAGATGATTTTTATTTTTTTACGCGGCTTGGAGTAAGGAATGGTGGTAAATTCACCTTGGTCGTTGGCCCATACTCTCGACATTTTACCTTCACCATCGTTCAATTCCATGTAGTACCCTTTTCTCTCAGGATCTGAAACTTCCCAATAGCTTGTTACAAGTTGCGATTTGTAGGCACTGCTTTCAAAGGAGTTTTTTAATGATGGAGGAACGTTGTTATTCCATTCTTTTTCGGTCATGGTTTCTACATAGTTGCCCTGCTTATCGTAGCGGGCCATGTAGTTTTGTTCGTTGTTGGAATACGTTCCATAATAATCATCACCCATGCCATACCAACTTATTGGCTGATCGGTAAAGGTTGAGTTACGCTTATAGAAATCCTTCTGAAGCCGATCGCTGAGGGTTCGGTCATTTAAGGATTTTCGCCCATTTTTGTTCCCTTGCTCCGTTTGAGCAAAGGCACTGCCCGCCATTAGCGCACTAAGCATAATGACCATGACATAATTTTTGTTTTGTTTCATAATTTGTTTTTTTTAGTTTAATTATAAATCCGGTTATTTAAATTTTAGCCAATAATTATTTGTGTGCATTAGAACCAGTTGTGCAGTGTTAGTGGTGCAAATCAACTCGGCTATGGTGCCAAGCTGCCCCGCGTGGGGAGTTTATGAAACGTTGAAGGAATCGTGTAGAAAATTCTCGTCATCTTTTTTCTACTCAAATTCCTTTTTCTCTTATCGTTTTTATTGTGGTTTAGAGGGGCTCAGTCTGGTTTAATATTTTAACTTACTGATCTGATGTACGCACTTGGTGATTTCTTTGTGGCTTTCGTGGCGCGTTGATGTGTGTGAAAAACCTGCCTGTCCGGTAGGCAGGGGCACCAAGCCACGAAGTTTCACTAAGGAAATACATTCAAATTAGATTTATGCGTAACATCAGTTACAAATAACGGAGCACTAACTTTTTTTGAAGAAGCTCGCTCCAAAAAGCAAGGTCAAAACAAAAAGGGCAATGAAGATAAAGAAGAACACTTTGGCAATGGAAGCAGCACCGGCTGCAACACCACCAAATCCCAAAATGCCTGCGATGATTGCAATAATAATGAAGGTGATTGCGTAACGTAACATAGTTTTTTTGTTTAAAGATTTATGGATGTACTATCTATTGAGTGTTGTGAAGTTCAAACTTTATTTAATTTTTGAACGAACTTGTAATCTCAATTGAATTGATTTTTCACATGGAAATTGTGTGCCACTTTTCGTGATGTGTTAATAGTAGGAGAAAACCAAAATGAAGTTGCGTAAAAGGGGAATTTGTTCCTCATGGTGGAACTCTATTTCTACACCTCAAACAGTAAAACAGATCACTGAATAATTTTACGGTTCATGGGGATTGCCCTAAGGAATTGACTTGGGATGATTTTAATTTTTTTTTAAAGGGACGAAGATATTTGCCTTCGGTGGCATGCTATTTTCTTTCGGTGTTCTTGTTGGCGTAAATGCGTCAAATGGATATCTAACAAAACTTAAAAAATTATGGGATCAAAAGATTTAGTTAGTGGCCTGCTGGTGGGGGCTGCTATTGGCGTTGGTGCGGGAATTCTACTGGC
>JANOQB010000158.1:0-2361 GCA_031422215.1 Cytophagales bacterium
GCCTGTAAGAGTAGCGGCTGTGTTGTCCATTACATATTGATAGTTGGAGCCCGTGCGGTCGCCACCGAAGATGGTATTGCTTACGGAGGACTTAGTGGTGTAGAACGATCCTGTCAAGCGTACGCGAAGGTTATCTTGCAATTGTTTGTCGTAACCTAATTTACCGTAGATAGAGGGCTTGCGATCAGCGGGCTTTGAAACATTGCCTTGGATTTCACCATCGGTAATAGCGGCCATGGCTATGATGCCATTTTTTTGCCAGTAAAGCTCGGCCCCAATTTCTGTGGAGAACGCATCCATGATGTTGTTTTCAACCCAAGGGTTCCACATGGTATGACCACCATCGCTCCTGCGGAAGTGTGCATCACCATAGTTAACTTCCATGTGGCCTACTTTCAAAGTCAGGTTTTTCCAAAGGTTGTTCATCAGTTCGCTGTTCAAAAATCCTACTTTGTCAATTTGGAAGTATCCGCCTTTCACCCAAAATTCATTATGGTGGTGAGAGGACATATAGGAAACCAAGTTTAACCGCACGCCATCTGCCAGTTGCACATCCATGTTAAAGTTGGCTTGCGCAAGCGGGAAGCCACCAGCAAATTCATACAGTTGATTGCTGTTGGTATAGGTTGTGCCAGTTGAATTGATGTAGCCGCCATACACAGCTGGATTGGATGTGATACCGGCAACAGGTGCTCCGGTAGTACGGTTTACAAAACTGCCCGATCCAGGGGCGGTTTCAATTAGCGTGGCACCCGTAGTTGGAACCAAAATAGCTTTGGCGTTATTTTCGTGCTTCATGTTTTGATAACCCTGAGTGAAGCCTGCACCAAACCGGACTTTTAGTCCATCGAATACCACTGTGTCAACTTTTGAGGTTTCAAACATACTCACACCGCGTTGATCATACGGCCTGAAATATTGGATGGCGGGCTGCCTCTGTGCGAAGGCCAACACGCCAGCGAACAATAGCCCTAGTGTTATCACTAAGCTTTTGAAGGGAACAGTTCTCGTTTTCATAACAGTTAAAATTTAGTTTGATAAATAGGTTTTAATTTTTATAGTTTAATTTGAGTAAGAGACACATCAAAGGAAACAGTGATTTCGTTTCCCGTTTTTATAGAGCCAAACATAAAAGAGGGCGGCTCTACATTGTAATCAGTCATTTTTATCTTCTGGGCACCTTTGCAATACAAAACCCCATTGCGTTCCTCATAGGCAACTTCTACTTCAATGGGTTTTGTAAATCCAGCCACTGTAAGGTTGCCTGAACAAATAATCGTTTTTGCATTTACCTTGGCAGAGGTAAGTTGAAATGTGATTTGCTTATGCTTATCGGTCTTTAAGGAGTTGTAGGCGTTTTTATCCATAGCTCCTTTTCCGCTTTTCAGGCTTTCGGCCAGAACAGTTAGGGTCACCATATTTAATTGAGTAGGTGTGCCATCGGCATTTACTTCAAAGGTGGCAGTGTAGTTTGCTTCCTTGGAAGTCATCGTCCAGTCATGCATAGTGGATGTACCGGCAATGGTAATACTGGAGGTTCCGTTTTGCTTGTAGTTGGCTTGCCCGGCTGCACTTAACACAACAAATAGTGCTGCAATCGTAATGATCCAGGTTTTTGTGATTTTTTTTGTTTTCGCTTTCATAACCCTGTTGGTTTATTGGCTGTTTCGCGATACAATGTTCGCACAACTTCACAACCCGCCACATGATTGTTGACCAACTACTGTTATGATCTTTATCATTCAGCAACATGACCGAAAGCAGGTATAACCCTTCAATATTTTGAAAGCAAGCCGATAACGAACAGTCGTGTTAGTGTTGGAAAAAAATGACGGGATTTTGGGTCACAAAAAAGTGGTCTCACTTGGTTAAAATATGTCATTAAATTTTATGACCAAATGTGATTTGGTGTTGTTATAAAACAATAGAATCTATTTCTGAAAATGGAGACAGCCCCCTCTCCATTTATTTCCTCTCTCAATAGCGGGAATGTATTTGCAAGGGCACGATCAGCTTATAGCAAACCCTAGCAGGGTGATTATAATCATACTTTATCCTTATCAATCTCATTCCAAACCATTGGTGGAATTCTATCCTTTGTACAGGGAAGGAAAATATGAACCTAAAAAATATGATCCCTGACAAAAATCAGAAAGACACATAACAACAATAAACTCTTGATGATATGAACACATTAAAATCAACATTGATCGCCTTCCTGCTCTTTGTAAGTGTAGGATTAGTTATCCAGTGCCAGAATGAAGATGAGGAAATTATTCCCATCAAAGGCCCCGACCCTATAGTTCGCGGAACAGAAAAACTTTCATGTACAAACTGCACCCCGCTGGCATCCAACGGAGC
>JANOQB010000159.1:0-5135 GCA_031422215.1 Cytophagales bacterium
GCAGATACAAAAAAAAATTAATATGTCATTTGTAATAACACTCTACGTTAGAGAAGGAATAGTAATGGCGTCTGACAGTCGCCTGACCTTAAACACACAAAATCAGGTCGCGGGACAACCGACAATTATGAATGTCGCAGTTGGGATGTCAGATAGCAACAATAAAACATTTCTAGCCTATAACAGATTTGGTATTTCCACATTTGGCCAAGCTGATATGAATGGTGTACCTATTTCTGGAAATATAGAATCATTCATTCGTCAACAGGCTGACGGTAATGCTATAAACGTGGAAACATTTGCAAATAGACTCAAAGACTTTTTTAGGCAGTATAACCCCATCCCCAATACTCATTTTCTTGTAGCAGGTTATGAAACTGACACAGGTGCACTTAAGCAAAGAGTATTCAACGTAAATGTAAACGGCAACACCGTTACTCGCGCTAATCCAGAAAATGCCAACGGTGAAACTCAAGGAGCTCAGTGGGGCGGAGAAACAGATGTGCTTATCCGTTTACTACAGCCAACTTTTACTGAACAACAGCAAGTAGGTGGACCAAATACATATCAAGCCCTACCGCATTACGGAATACCATTCCAGTTTTTCACACTTCAAGATGCTATTGATTTTTCAGTTTACGCAATTCAAACGACTATCGATACGATCAAATTTCAACCAAGAGCAAAAACCGTAGGGGGACCAATTGATGTTTTGGTTATTAAACCCACGGACTGTATCTGGGTTTCACGAAAAGAGTTGAGAAGATAAACTGCAGCCAACAAAAAGTTTATGCCAGCTGCGGGTGACGTGTAGTTATAAAGTTTGGTTTTCTTACTTTCGTTCTGCCACGTGGGACAGAGACGCGCTTCGAAAACCGCAGCCACTGCTTATGCACAAACGTTGCCAGTAATGGCGTCAAGGACAAGCAGACTAAGACATTCGTGATAATTTAACATCAATCAATTATGGACAAAGAAGAATTGAAAAATCTTGAAGACAAAATAAATCACTCTTGGAGTGAAGTTGTTAAAATGGAAGAACGCATCAAAGCTCTTCCTGAGCAGACCGACTTATTTTCGAATCAAGTATCCGAATTAAAAAAACAAATTGAGACCTACACGGAACAACTGACTAAAATTAACGAGCATTACAAAGACTACTTTACTACAGATGATTTTGTTTCGAGTTCGAAATTTGAAACTGTAACAGGACATTATAAAACTTCGGAGCAATTCCTAAAATCTGCCACAGAAATTAGAGATCAATTGAATGAGTTTAAAGAGTTTATTCAGGGTAACGACAAATTAAAAACGGTAGGGTTCAAGAAAGACCTAGAGACACTATTTGAAAAAAATAAGAAAGCCAACGAGGATTTAGAGACTGACTGGAATACTAAACACAAGACCTTATACGATAAAATTGAAGGACTATTACCCGGAGCGACAGCGACAGGACTATCAAAGGCATATCAAGACCAAAAGAAGAATTACAAATGGCCGGTAATAATGTGGTCAGCTGTATTCGGATTAACTGTTGGTGGAATGATGATATTCGGCTGGTATTTTTATAAAGATGTAAAGGACTTAGAGGATTCATTTCAACACATATTAGCCAGACTACCTTTCTTTATACCAGCAGTTTGGTTGGCTATTTTTGCCTCCAAACAACAAAGCCAATACAAGCGACTTCAGCAAGAGTATGTCTATAAGGAGACCCTTTCAAAATCTTATGAAGCGTATAAACGAGAAATTGACAAACTACCGGAAAGTGACGTCAAAGATCTATTGCATGAAAAACTGATTGCTTCTATGGTTGAAATGTGCGGATACAATCCAAGCTTGACACTTGAGCACAAATCACATGACGACAAACCACCCATACCAGGATCAGGTTTACTACCAAGTTTAGGAATTGGTAAAAAGAAAACTGTTAAAGAAGATTAGTGCATGACGCCACTACTGCCAACAACGTGCATAATCAATGGTGGGGTTCAGTATAAAGTTGAAGTTTAGTTTTCTTAATTTCGTTCAGCAACGCGGGACAGGACGCAGCTTCGAAAAACCACACGGGTCGTTATTAACACCCCGCGAGGACACCCTCACCGAAAGAGTCCCAACAGAATTTGAAGTATGAATTACGAATTTTGATTTACGAATTTTGAAATTTCGCTCGCGGATAATCCGAAGCTGATTGATAAATTTCTGCACCCAGACAGTATCCACTCATCTCAATCAACCTGTGTAGCGCTCATTGCCCATAAACTAAATGGGTGTGGATTTTTTTCCAACATCAAACTTGGTTTTCAAAGCCCCATGCAATGGTACGGTTTTGGTCAGTGCCCTTGAACACGAAAATTAAACTAAAATTTATGAAATCAGTAACCATGTTAAAGACAACAACCCTGGCGTTGTTGCTGGCCGTATTTGCTTCTGCCTGCGAACCCTCTAAAAAACAAGAGGACAGTTCGGAAATGGCAAAGGACGCCAACGATGAAACATTCACAGAGCGTGATGATGAAAAAGATGCGGACTTTATTGTAAACACCGTAGCGGCAAGCTATGCCGAAATCAAACTGGCGCAACTGGCCCTTAGCAGGTCAAGCGATGCAGAAGTAAAGCAGATGGCAACCGTGCTGGTGGCCGATCACACAAAAGTAATAACCGAGTTGAAGGGCTATGCCGCAAAGAACGGGATTGCCATTCCATTGGAAGAAACCGAAGCGGCCATGAAAGACAGGAATGACCTCGCTGAAAAAAACGCGGAGGATTTCGACAAAAAATGGTGCAAAATGCTTGAAGGCAACCATAAGAAAACGGTAAGCCGCTTGGAAGCACGAATTGACAAAACGGAGGACGCAGAATTGAAGAATTGGATAGCGGGCACACTGCCAGCGTTAAAAAGCCATTTGGAAATGTTGAAGGATCATGATGAAGATTCGCAATAGAAATCTGGCCTGATAAATCTTATTCCACGTGGAGTCTCAGCTTCGAAGCAAAGGGACTCCACGTTTGTTTTTTACTTTCCGTTAAAGAGATTCGCAACATCACCGCGTTGTAGTGCGTGCCCGACTTCCTATCCATAAACCCGATCCCAGCCGCTTGCCCCGTTTCACGCAATGGTGTATCTTTAAATAACCATTGGCTAAAATGAAAAAATTCTTCACCATTTTGCTTCTGCTTATAGCTGTGGAATTGATTCCAGTTTCATGCTCTATTTTGTGCCCTTGTGGATGTGAACCTTCCAGTGGAGTAAAAAACTTTGATATCCTTTCCTTCGGTGTTGAAACGACCTCCATGAATCATGTTAATCTTGATACATCTGCTTTCCATTTATTTGATGATGTTGTTAAAGTTCTCTTTGTAAAAGACAAAATGTATCTGTCGCACAACAGCGAATCTTTTGGGTCGGGATTATTTATAACCGGTGCGTATGCGTGCTCCCCAGAACCAATAAGTTCAATTCAAAAAATATCTGATATAAACATAATTTCACATGTAACGACCACCCTGAACGATGAGAATGACTTGATCAATAAGGGTGATGATTTAAGTACCAGATTTGTAGTAGCTGGCAATTGGAGCAATGATTTTCGTCCAATCAATTTATTTGTTGGTAACTCGATTTATGAAGAAGAGAGGTTTCGAATTAAATTAAATCAAAAACCGTTTAAGGAAACCAAGTTGGTGTTTGATATAGTCATCACTTTATCAGACGGAAAAAAATTTGAATTGAAAAATGAAATTTTGAAAGTCAGGTAACGAGTGCCTTCTTCCCTCGTTGTTGCAAGCCACCAAACCCCCAACTTTGTGTATGCGATTACTTCCCATATATCTCAATCCCTTTTTTCACTTTGGCCAATAGGTTTATCACTTTCAATTTCGGATCACCTTTGCCCAGTGTTTCAATGGGTATGTAGCCTTTATACCCTGAATCCGTAATTATTTTTATTAGCCTTACCACATCGGCCTCCACTTCCTGGCCATTGACAAAAACGTTTTCTTTTATTTGCCAGTTTACGGCATGCATGGCCGTGCGGGCAATTTCCATATACGGATCGCCTACACGGTAACTAATTGTGTCAAGCACTAATCCAAACCAAATGGAATTTACAAGCTTGATAAATTCGAGAGCGTGATCTGCTGTTTGGATAAAATCATTGTGGTTTTGGAGGGCTACCACCACGCCAAATTTTTTTCCGTGGTCAACACACTCCTGTATGGCAGCCAACATTCCTTGTTGCATCTCCAAACGCTCTTTGCCCGAAGGATTTTTGTTTCCGGCAAATATGCGGATGACAGGCGCACCAATTTTTGATGCCGCTTCAATCCAATTTTTGACGAGCTGTATGTGCTCCTTTCTTTTGGCGGCATCAGGTTCGGTAAAGTCGTTGCGAACACCCGTGCCGCTGATGTCTATCCCTAACTGAAAGGCTTTTCGCTTGAATTGAAAAAGGATTTCATCTGAGGGCACCACGGGATAGCCCGGAAAATAATAAGCAGTGATATCCAACGCACCAATGCCTTCCGCCTGACAAAACTCAAGCAATTGGTCCAGGCTCATTTGTTTTGCGAGCAACGGATCATTAAAGGAAAATGCATTGAGACTGAGTTTAAGCGGGGAATTGGAAACAGTGGCTGCCTTTCCTTGTGAGAACGGAACGGCCATAAGCATAGGAGTGCCCAGCATTACTTTTAGAAATTTTCTTCTTGCTCCTTGTTTCATAGGTTAATGTTTGATGGTAAAGCACAATATAAAACATTGTGTTTGTTGTTTCTTCTATATATTATAGGAAAGGGGTGCATGACAAATTGCACCGAATTAAAAAGAACAATATCCAATCAGCAGAAACCAAATCCCTTAGAAAACATTTTATATTGAAACTTAAGTGCGCTGGCCCGACAAAAAGGCGGGGGTGCGATGGGACGCGGGAGGAAGCATCTTTTTGTCTTGACTTTTTTTGGGTACTTTTTTGTGTTAAGACAAAAAAGTGCCAAATCGACAATTGAAACCAAACATGAACAACTAAAAATTGGATGGAAGTATGTGCCCCATTTCGCTGGTCAGTGCAATTTGTCATGCACCTCATTGAAGATCATGAAAAGCGAAAACAAAAAAAATAATATCTTTGCCTCCT
>JANOQB010000160.1:0-1577 GCA_031422215.1 Cytophagales bacterium
CTTTTTTTGGTAGTTGTGTTGAATTTTTTGTAGGAATGAGTTTAGCTATATTTATCAAAAAAATTGAATGAATCCGATTCTTCGATATGCCACATCTTGAATCCCACTCAAGCTACTGCTGGCCTGTGTTCTGAATATGAACACCGCGGACTTATCTGCCGGTTGTTTGGTTATTCTGCCCGTACAAACAAGTATGGAAAAAAAGAATTGATCACCTGCCAGATTATCAAAACCGAGCAAAGCGGTGAGTACGAAAAAACTGTTTCAGAAATTGACGAGGGTTTGCCTGTGCCTGTGATGAACCAGTTTTATATGCGGTTGCACGCGATAGACTTTGAACTGACCCAAACATTTTATCCGATCAACGAGGCCATCAAACGGGCCATAGAAGTGGTGCTTCAGTATTATGCGTATAGGAGTAATTAAATAGGCAGTTGACAAAATTCAATTGACAAAAATTGCGAGTAAAATTGTCAACTGCTTATTCAATGTCCTTTAGTAAGGAGAATGATTTTAACCACATAGGCAGATAGAAAAATAGAAATACACCTGCCTACTGGACAGGCAGGCACATTGAATCAAATAAGCCCTATGTGAAATCTAATGTGTTCTATGTGCTATGTGGTTCAGTTGCAAATCATCCCGGCTTAACTAAACGACATTGACTGCTTATTGTCAATGGCCATTCTCCAGCAACTTGATCAAAGATTCAGTTAATTTTTTTCTTGTAAACATTTCAATTTCACCTGTCACAATTGAATCTCCACTTTTCCACAGTTCATAATATCCAAACAACTCTGTTTTGATTCCCTCATGGTCAGTGTGTTCTTTGATCGCTCCGGTTTTTGATTGATGTAAAATGTTTGCGGCATCGCCATCCACCGGTCCTATGGCAAGGATAGGTTTTCGTGAAGCTAAGTATTCGAAAAATTTTCCGGGTAAATTTCCGGGCGCAATGGCCGTGTGGGCCAGTACCAGCAACTGAAGGTCGGTGCTTCCATGCAACCTCAACAATTGATCGTGGGGTATTTGATCCAAAAATTTTGTGATGATTGAAAGCTGAGCATCTTCCTGCACAAACTTTTTAAATGATGAATTCACTTTTCCAATAAACTCAACCCTTACGCGGTTGGCAAAATAAGGATCGGATGCACAAAGTTCTTTAATGGCCTGCATCACCGGCTTGGGGTTGCGTAATTCGTCAACAATGCCCACATGCCGGATGGTAAATTTTTCAGTACGGGTATTTTCAATTTTTTCAAAATCATCTTCATCAAATCCATTGGTGATCAAATCCACTTTTCTGCCACTCAGCGCCTCAAACCTTTTTACGTGATACGGTGCAATGGTGAGTACACGATCGGCTGTAGTGAGCACTTTCTTTTCAAGGGCTACATGTTTTTTCCTTGCCAACGAAGTAAGTGAAAGCGTGTCCAGCAAATCCCACTCGCTCCACGGGTCTCTAAAGTCGGCAATCCAATAAAGTGCCGGGTTCAATTTTTTTAACTTCAAGCCGATCAGATGGATGCTGTGTGGCGGACCGGTGGTGATTATTTTTTCGATCTTGTTCCTTTTCA
>JANOQB010000161.1:0-4854 GCA_031422215.1 Cytophagales bacterium
CAACTTCCAGCATCAGCTTTTCGGAAGCCTGATTTATTTTTTCACCATCAAACTCAAAGCGCGACAATACGTTTGCCGATTTTTCGGGATGCGAATAATAAATATACAGCCACTTATTTTTTTCAAAATCAGGATCGTGTGCAATGCCGAGCAAGCCATCTTCAAATTTTGTCCACACGTTAAAAGTGTTGATCATACTGATCGAGTCGTTCTTGGTATCATACAATTTTACTTTCCCTTTCCGCTCTAAGAAAATGATACGGCTGTCGGGCAGGATGTCCATTTCCGTGGGCTCATCGAAAAATGAACCGAGCACTGTTTTGGTAAACCGGTTCGCCTCCGGAAGTTTTTTTGATCTTGCTTTTGCCAGATCGGGTTTGCCTTTGCCCATCGCATATAAAATGCCCTGATAGACGTGATCCAAAAACAGCGAATCGACAAACGACTCATCGGTGTGGCCCATGCCCGTATAAAAAGAACGGCCACCATCAAAATCGTGATACCAAGCTATCGGGTGGTTGTCGCCATTTTCGCCTCCCTGATAGGAAGTTTCATCCAACATAAATAATGGAATGATCTGATCGGAAATTTTCTTGTAGTTGTACAACTCATCTTTGCGCATCCACTCATCGGGAAGCACCAGGCCATTGCCAAAAGGTTTTACTTTTTTAAACTTAGCATCCTGTATTTGCGGATGGCTTTTGAAATAAGCACCTGCCAGTTTGCCGTACCACCACCAGTCGTATTCCGTATCTGCGGCTGCGTGAATGCCCACATAGCCACCTCCACCCTGGATGAAACGCATGAAAGCATTTTGTTGCATCTGATCGAGCACGTCTCCCGTTGTGCTCAAGAACACAACGGCATTATATTTTTTCAAATTCTCCTCGGTAAAGTCTTCGGAGAGCTCGGTGGTGTCCACGGCAAAACCTTTCTCCAATCCCAATTTTTGCAGTGCTGCCTTTCCGGCTGTAATTGACTGATGTCTATATCCTTTAGTTTCCGAAAAGACAAGTACGCGTGGTGTTTCTTTCTTGCAGGAATATAACAGAGACAGCAAGACAAGAGCAGTAATAATTTTTTTCATTTTTAAAATTTGTGTTGGAAAGGGTTAAGTGATTTATTTAGAGTAATTGGTGACTGATGTTTGTGCGCTTCGTGCTTTCTTTGTGCCTTAGTGGCTTCGTGGCAAAGTGAGATACACGAAAATTGAGCCACAAAGGCACCAAGAAACGAAGTTTCACTAAGAAAAAACATTGGTCTATGCGTAACATCAATTAGTAAAAGGTCAGACGCCTATTAGAGTTCTTTTATTTTGATATTTCTATACCATACTTGATCGCCATGATCTTGTAGTGCGATGCGGCCTTTGGTAAATTTTCCGAAGTCGGGCATGTCTTTGAACTTGCTGCCAGCTATCAAGGTGCTCCATTCAGGGTTGTTCATAACAAACTCAACTGTTTTTGTTCCATTGAGCCAGAACTCATATCGCCCTTGATTGGAAATAATCTTGGCGAGGTTCCATTGGCCAGCAGGTTTTACTGTTTCTCTATTGCAGGAAATCAAATCATATAAATCGCCTGCACGGTGCTTAATAATTTTTGCATCAGGATGGCAGGTGTTGTCGAGCACTTGCATTTCAGGACCGGTTTTCCACACGGCATCATGGGTTTCTCCTTCTTGCACATTGAAGATCACACCACTGTTTCCGCACGCTTGTATTTTCCACTCAAGGCTAAGCTCGTAATTTTCAAATTCTGCTTCTGTTACAAGGTCTCCACCTGTTTCAGGTTGGCCTTTGATTTTCTTTGATGGATCGAACGAGATCGCTTCATTGTTTATGGTCCATGCAGCAGGCACTTTATCGCTTTTGAATTTTCTCCAGCCGTTGGCGGTCTTTCCATCGAACAACAACTTCCATCCTTCGTTCTTCTCCACTTCAGTGAGTATGTTGGGCCGTTGGCCAAAAGCTAGCACGGTTGAGCAAATAAAAACCAACAATAAAATATTTTTCTCCATATCAATGTTCTTTTTCACCATCTAACGACAAAACATAGCGGGCCATTTTTTCGGCATCAATTTGAGAAATATCCGGATGGGGTGTCATCGGTATCTGGCCCCACACACCTGTGCCTCCGCTAATGATCTTGCCTGCCAGCAAAGTTACATTGGCTTGGGTGAATTCATATTTTTTTGCAACATCGGTATGCGATGGGCCAATGATTTTGTTCGTCTGATGATGACAGGTTTTGCAGTCACTTGCTTTTACCAGCGACTCGCCCTGGGCGATAATATCCACGGTAACAACGGGAGCCGCGCTTTCGTCAGGTGTACCATAATCTTCTGTGGCTTTGTTTTCGGTTTTCGATCCGCACGAAGCGATCACCATTCCCATGCCAATGGCAAGCAGAGTTTTTCTTATAGTTTTCATAATTTTTAATTTATTTTATAATGCCTAACACTTTTTTATTGAGGGTAGGATTTTTTCCTGCCGAAGCAAAATCGTCAAATGCTTTTTCCGTTACGCGGATGATGTGCTCTTTGATAAACGGTGCTCCTTCGGCAGCGCCTTGTTCCGGATGTTTGATGCAACATTCCCATTCCAGCACAGCCCATCCTTTATAATTGTATTGAGCCAGTTTTGAAAAAATGGATTTGAAATCAACCTGGCCATCGCCCAACGAGCGGAACCTGCCGGGGCGATTGACCCAATCCTGAAAGCCACCATAAACACCGCTTTTTCCTGTGGGATTAAATTCAGCATCCTTCACATGAAACATCTTAATGAAGGAATGATAGAAGTCGATGTATTGAAGATAGTCCAACTGTTGAAGCACGAAGTGACTGGGGTCGTACAAAATATTGGCGCGCGTATGTTTGCCTGTTGCCTCCCAAAACCGCTCGAAGGTAATGCCATCGTGCAAGTCTTCGCCCGGATGGATTTCGTAGCATACATCCACGCCCACTTTATCAAACGCATTTAATATCGGAAGCCAGCGCTTTGCCAATTCTTTAAATCCATCTTCCACCAAACCGGACGGGCGTTGCGGCCAAGGATATACCGTGTGCCACATCAACGCACCTGAAAAAGTAGCATGCGCTTTCAATCCAAGATTTTTACTTGCCTTTGCAGCGAGTTTCAATTGATCCACCGCCCACTTGGTGCGCTCTTTAGGTTTGCCCCGCACCGACTTTGGCGCGAAGCCATCGAACATCACATCATAAGCAGGATGCACAGCCACCAACTGTCCTTGCAAGTGTGTTGACAGTTCTGTGATTTGCATGCCCGATGCCTCCACTGTGCCGCGCAATTCATCTGCGTAGTCTTTGCTTTCGGCTGCCTTTCGCAAATCCATGCAGCGGCCATCCCAACTGGGGAGTTGAACGCCCACATAGCCGAGCGAGGCGGCCCATTTGCAAATTGATTTCAGGTTGTCGAAAGGAGGTTCATCGCCCATAAATTGAGCGAGGAAAATTGCGGGTCCTTTTAGTGTTTTCATTTTAGTTTTATTAAGCGTCAATTTACGGCTTTCTTTTCGTCACCATCACCCATGATTTTTCAAACCCCAATGCTTTTAAGATTTGGTCTTTGTTCAACGTCTTGGGTTGTTTAATTTTAATCACCAAACCTCTTGCTGGAACATCTTCTATGATTGTAAATTGCGAACCATGTGGTTGCCATGTAAAAGAATGTTCATCCGTCTTTTTATGTGTCCCAACTAAGTTGTTGTTCTTGTTCCATTGCCACTTGTAAAGTTCGTGGTCGTAACGAATTGTATCAAATTCAAAAACAACAACCTCTGAAAGATCATTGGATTTAATAAGAACAATTGTCCGTAGATGCTTAAACTTTTCCCGAATTGCGGAAACTCTCTCGTTCCAGATGTCAAGAACAAGTTTACCGATTAAATTAGCATCAGCTTTCTGGTCACTTCGTTCACCGAATGAATAATTTGGAGAGTTACGCCCCGAAATTAATCTGACTTTTTTCTGTGTCGATGGATTGGTTGCCTTAACTGTTTTCGCTCCCCAAGCTGTATTTCCCATTATAACATCGTCTAGTCCAACATTTGATTTCTTCCATTCAGCACCTATACAGTTTGCAAAAATTTTTTCCCAATCAGAACCTTCAAGTTCTGCTTGGCCTCGTGAAGCGAGTAAATAGATTAACTCTCTCCCAAGCAAAAATGGAAACTCTTTCGGAAACTCGTTTAGAGGGAATGCCGAAACTGATTTGTTTACAGTCCTTAATTTCGGTGACTTATTGCTCTCCATAACGAACTTCGTATTCTCTTAAAACCGAAGTCATGTCCAAAGAGGTGGCAACATACGGTAGTAGTTTTAAAATGACCGCTTTTACCAAATTTACAGGAACAGCATTACCCGCTTGCTTTCTTGCTTGTCCGTCAGTCACCACAATTTTATAGCTGTCAGGAAAGCCTTGCAAACGAAACATTTCTCTTGGTGTTAAACGTCTCTCACCATTCACAAGTAAATAATTATATGACGCTCCAGCACGTAAGGCACAAGAATATGGATAAGAACAAATGTTACCAGCTTTGTTTTCGTGCCAGATAGAAAGTTTATAGGCAGATTTGTGTTTGTCTTTACGTTTTTGAGCAATGTATTCAGACGCGTAATGTTTTTTATCAACCTTCCTCTCGAGGATTTCTGAAAGCGGTTTAAATGGCCTGACGGGTGACGGATAACTAAATAGTATTGGTTCTTTGTGACCAACAATGATTACTCGCTCGCGTTTTTGTGGAAGTCCGTAGTCTAGTGCATTCAGTACGGCAAACTGAACGCTGTACCCTAAATCTTTTTCTAATGTCTTAATGATTGTCTTTAGCGTTT
>JANOQB010000162.1:0-2972 GCA_031422215.1 Cytophagales bacterium
GCGGCCAGGCGCTCGCGCACGGATTTATGGGCAAGCTCTGCGAGTTTCTCTTCCATAATGCCCATCTCGTGGCACACGGCCTGCACAACTTTTTTCATGAACACAGGATTTTTCTGGAGCACCTCAAAAAAACTTTCTTTGGGTATAAAGCAAATCTTGGCATCTTCCAAAACAGTTGCAGTAGCCTGGTAAAATTCTTCGCTCAACAAAGCACGATAACCGAGAAAGTCTCCGGGCTTTGCGATATAGACAATGAATTCTTTTCCCTGCACATTGTTTTTATACACTTTCACTTTGCCACCGTTCATGCAGTACATGCCGGTGGGGCGAGTGCCTTCATAAAAAATATTCTGACCTTTCTTATACTGAATGCAAGTCTTGTGGTTATTGATCCTGCTCAGGTCTTCAGGGTTCATTCCTTTGAAGAGCGAATCCTTTAAATGTTCGCATAGTGTGCAACCGATATTAAACTCAATTTTGGCCATAGTGCTTGGATTTGACTGCTATCAAATTTAAACTATAAAACCGATTCCAAACAAGAGAACAAAGAATAAGGTTGATAGGGCCATTTGCTTTAGAAACGGATCGAGTTCGGTGGAAGGTTTTTTAGAAATGGCCAAACCGTTTTTTATAAGAAGGGGCAAAGCCAAGAGGTAAAGGAATTGCCAGGGCGAATGATAATTGAACAGGGTAAACGAAATTGCGCTTATCATGCCCCCGCTGAGCAACAGCCAGTGATAGAGCGATGCTTTTTCTTTGCCAACCCGCACGGGTATTGAAAATTTTCCAGCAAGGCGGTCGGATTCGATGTCGCGTATGTTATTGATGTTGAGCACGGCAATGGAAAAAAAACCGCAGCTCATGGCTGGCAATAACTCCAACGCGGTGATTTGATGTGTGAACAAATAGAGTGAGCCCATGACACCTACAGGCCCAAAAAAAACAAAAACAGAAATGTCGCCCAGACCCATATACCCATAAGGTTTTTTTCCCACGGTGTATCCGATGGCAGCCAGGATGCTCAACACGCCCAACCCCAGAAAGAAAATGATCGCTTGCCAGTTGGAGCCAAATGAAACCAGCAAGAGCATCGAGCCACTCATAAAACTTAGCATGGCAAAAATAATGACAGCAACCCGCATGTGCGATAGTGAAATGGCCCCCGACTGCACGGCACGCATGGGCCCCTTTCGCCCGGCATGGTCGGCCCCATGAATGGAGTCTCCATAGTCGTTGGCCAAGTTGGAGAGCACTTGAAGAAAAATAGTAGTGAGACAGCAAAGGGAAAAAATAAGAGGATCAAATTTGTTTGCTCCTGCTGCCAAAAAACCAGCCATGCCTATGCATGAAAGCGCGAGTGGCAAGGTGCGCAACCGGAATGCTTGAAGCCAGGCGTTCATAGCTTCAAGAGATTTTGCGATGCATTTAATAGGCAGTTGACAAAAGGCAATCGACAAAAAGGTTTGGTCATGGTGAGAAAAGTATTTCAATCAATCAGCAAAGCAAGTGGAAAATAATGGAAAAGTACATTTTGTGTTTAGAGAATTTCCTGGATCGTGAGCCTTTGATTGTTAAATGTAAACAGATCGCCCACCCGAAGGCCGATGAGCGTGCGGCCAATAGGAGATGCGGGCGCGACCACAAAAAAATCTGTATCATCCAGCTGCACTTTGCCTGCACTAATCGCAATGAAAAAATGTGGGCCATCGGTTTTTACAAGGCTTCCCAACAAAACCTTGCCGCTTGGAGGATTCAGTGTAATTATGTCCAACGAATTTTTAAGAGCCAGTGCTTCGCTCAATTGTTGTGCAGCTTTGTCTCTTTCAATTTGTGCCATGGCCCTTCCGGTTTCATATTTATCACCGGCACTGCTTTTACTTTCATTGTTTGCCGCCTCTTGTGCAGCACTCATTGCCTGCCGCGCGTTTTCAATACGCTGCTCACCAAGTGCGAGGCAACGGTTTAATAATTCTTGCTTTATGATTTCGGCTGCACTCATTCTTCGGGAAAAACTCCTTGCGGAAGTGCTACAGGCTGATCGTCTCGCAGCAAAGTTAGGCGGGACACGATTATTTATTTTTGAAAATTAAACTATCCACTTCGAAGTATTTTTCTCTCATCAAGCTCAATGCAAATGCTCCGGCTGATGCACTAAAAACAGAGTAGTCGAAAGCGCCCTTTATACCTGTAGAAAATGTCATTGACAGGCCGAAAACAAGTAATAGAAAACCACTCAGTCTTGCAAACAATTCTGTTTTAAGGCCGATAAGTAAAGAGAATGCAAAAATTATTTCCGCTGCGGTGGCAATTGCTCCAAGAGCAGAAATTAGTCCGCCATGAAACCACGGATTAATCAACCGTGTATAGTCAAGAAAATTATTCCAATTTCCCCAAACTGAAACAGATACACTCCACCATCCAAACCTATCTGCAACTGCGGACAAAAAACCTGCTGAAATAGAAAAACGCAAAAATAGTTTAATTATTTTTTTTGTCATATATCGTTCAGTCTAATTTCAAAACGGTGTTGGCGGGTTCAAGACCTTATATAAGGTTTTTAAAACATATCTCCTTTGCTGTTTCAAGTCCCTCACTCTTTATTTTCTTCGTACCAAATATCTACTTTCAATTTTCCACTTTCTGCGGCTTGTACCGCCAATTGATCGCAGCGTTCATTTTCTAAATGACCGGCATGACCTTTTATCCAAACAAACTTAGGCTTGAATTGTTGATGCAACAGAATGTAGCGTTGCCACAAATCGGCATTGGCTTTTTTGGCAAAGTTTTTTTTCTGCCATCCCCATATCCAACCTTTCTCAACGGAATCGACCACATACTTTGAATCGGAAAAAATCGTGACGGCAATGCCACTTTTCTTGATTGCTTCCAGGCCCGTGATCACGGCCATCAACTCCATCCGGTTGTTGGTGGTGAGCCGGAAACCACCGCTCAGTTCCTTTTCGTGGTTGTTA
>JANOQB010000163.1:0-2483 GCA_031422215.1 Cytophagales bacterium
GTTTATTGAATTTATAATCTGATCCTTTTCGATAAAAGAAAATTGAATCAGTATTTATTGGGTATTTTTTAGAAAGCGTTTTACTGCTCCCACTATTAAAAGTCCTTTTCCAAATAATCTCATTTAGGAAATTCCCGTACCCAAAAACTTCGTCAAGTATTGTTTTAGCATAATGCCCAACATGCCAATCTAAATGGACGTAAATACTTCCATCATCAGCTAGCAATTCTTTTAATAACAAGGCAGTTTCATAGAACCATTGCATGTAGCTGTCCAATCCTTTTCCCCAAGTATCACGGTAAGCTTTCTGCTCAATCATACTTGGTTGTTTTACAAACTGAGTTGTTTCGTCTTCATCTGTGTCAGGATGGTCGGCAATGGTTGCGGTAAAAGAAAAATCGGAACCAACATTAAAGGGCGGGTCTATGTAAATCAGGTTTACCTTTCCAGCAAACTCAGGTAGCAAACTTGGGAGAACATATTTCTTGTCTCCCCAAATCAGTCGGTTGCGCCACTCTTTATTATTAAAGTCTGCGGTTGGTTCAGCAGCAAAGAAGTCAAGAGTCTTTTGTCGTTGTTGAGCGCTTTCGTTAACGGTCTCAATAGTCTGAAAGGGAAGGGCAATGCGTACGGGAGTTACTTTCTTTCCGTCTTTGTATTTGCCTGCCCAGGTGAGTTCTGTCATATCTAAAACGAGGATTTGTGGTTGTTTTCAAATATAGGGTTTAAACTTCAATGGTTTATCGCGGGTGGGTTTGGCTGCGGTTTGGCTCTTGCCATTGCTTTGGATGGCGGTCCCGATGTGCGGCAATGTCATGTGCCAAACAGCGGGCAATTCTTCGGGAGAATCTTTTTAAAAATGCCCCGCTTGATGCGGGATAAACTCCGGGTCGGCAGTGTATTTGTCCACTGTGTACTTATTTTTCCAAAGTCCAAGTTGTCCCGAAGCCGTTCACTTGTCCACGTGGGAAATCTTTGTTAGTAGAGTGTCACCCGTTAGTTGATTTTTTGTGCGGCCACATTGCCACCAACTAACATATATCCGTATTTGATTATTCCTGCTCGTCCTTTGTCGATCATCAATCTACATACAAATTTTGAATTTCAATCCCCACATTGAACAATGGACTTTAATCCCCAACTTTGCAGATTGATTTTTACCAATTGGGGCACATTTCTCCAATTTGAACATTGATAAGCAACTAATGGCAAATATTGTAGCAATAGTAGGAAGACCCAACGTGGGCAAATCAACTTTCTTTAACCGATTGGTAGAACAGCGCCAGGCCATTATGGACAATGAGCCGGGTGTAACACGCGACCGCCACTATGGCGCGGCCGAGTGGATTGGTAAATACTTTACCGTGATCGACACCGGAGGTTATGTAACAGGCTCGGAGGATAAGTTCGAGTCGCAGATACGCAAGCAGGTGGAAATGGCCCTTGAAGAAAGTACCGCTGTTATCTTTATGGTGGATTGCAAAGACGGGCTCACTGGCCACGACAAAGAATTTGCTAACATCATACGCAAGTCCAAGAAGCCCGTGTTCATTGCCGCCAACAAAGCCGACACCCCTCGCCAATATGTGGATGCCAATGAATTTTATGGATTGGGATTGGGCGAGGTGTATCCGCTCTCTGCCGAAAACGGATCTGGCACTGGCGAACTGTTGGATGAACTCGTGAAGGTATTTGCTTCCGAAGGTGTTGAAGACCCTGATGCCGGGGTTCCTAAAATCTCCATATTGGGCCGCCCCAACGTGGGCAAGTCCTCATTCTTGAATGTGCTGCTGGGCATAGAGCGCAGCATTGTAACCGATGAGGCAGGCACCACCCGCGATGCCATCCACTCGCGCTACAAAATGTATGGCAATGATTTTATTTTGATCGATACCGCGGGCATACGCAAGAAAAGCAAAGTGACAAAAGATGTTGAGTTCTATTCGGTGCTCCGCTCTCTGCGTGCCCTGGAAGACAGTGATGTGTGCATTGTGGTGATTGACGCTGAGCGCGGACTGGAATCGCAGGACGTGAACATCATCAGCCTGGCACAAAAGCAAAGCAAAGGCATTGTGATCATGGTGAACAAGTGGGACCTGATAGAAAAAGATACGAACACAGCCGAGAAGATCAGGAAGGAAATGCTGGAGAGCTTGGCCCCGATCAATTACATCCCCATGATTTTTGCATCCGTGATTACCAAGCAACGTATTTTTCAGGTGATCGAAAAGGCGGTGGAAGTATATAAGAACAAAACCAAGAAGGTGCCCACCTCGCAGTTGAACGATGCCATGCTTCCTGAAATTGCCCATTACCCGCCAGCCGCCACCAAGGGCAAGCACATCCAGATAAAATACATTACACAGGTGCCGGGCAAATCGCCAGCCTTTGCGTTTTTCTGCAACCATCCACAATATATCCAGGAGAGCTATACCCGCTTTTTGGAAAATAGGCTAAGGGAAAAATTTGACTTTGAGGGCGTG
>JANOQB010000164.1:0-14972 GCA_031422215.1 Cytophagales bacterium
GCCAATGAAAAAATGGATGAGGCCATTCTCACCCGGCTCTTTAAATTGTATGGACTTGAATTTAAAAACCGCAGCATTATGCCCATGACTATTTCCTGGTTGGGCAACAGTTCGGTGGCCTCCATACCTACCCTGCTCGACCTTATGCTGCATGGCGAAATTAAAGATCAGAAAATAAACACAGGGGACAAGGTTGTGTTTGCATCGGTGGGTGCCGGAATGAACATCAACGCGGTGGTGTATCAGTTTTAGGGAAGGTGCGAGTGACAAAGTTATTATTTCAGAAACATTTGTTTCCTGTGTATCGTCCCACAAGACGTGGAGACGATGCCTGAAGATAAAGACGTGAAGACGATGACTGAAGATGGAAACGCGGAGATGTTGGTTGAAGATTGAGACGATGACTTAAACTAAACTAAAAACCATGAAACTTCTACTTACCTCCTTTGCCTTGTTCATCCTATTTCCAACGCTGGCACAGGAAGTCAGTGTAATGGAAAAACGTGCCCGCGAATTGCATCGCGTGATCAGCCTTGACGACAAACAACAATGGATCAAGTTCATCAAAGAAAATTTCACCCAGTCTCTCATCGACAAACAGCAAACCCGAAAAGTGCAAGCCAACGAAGATGGCAAGGTGTCCACCTCGAAGGAAGAATTGAAAGAGGCCGATAAGCTGGAAGCCAAAGCAAAAATGTTCTCGATGCTGCACCAGGATTTTGGCGGCAGTAAAATCATCTCGATAAAATCCTCTAATGAAAACCTCGATATGGTGCTCAACAATGGCGATGGCCTTATTGGCACATTCAAATTGCGCTTTGAAAAAATCAACCCGTACCGGATTGATGGGCTTGGCATTGAGGCGGGGAATTGACCCGCTCGCGTTTATTTTTGTCTGTGATCTAAAATGAAATCAACACTTCTATCAGCGTGGTATCCCAGCCAAGCATCATGATCGCTTCGTTACTATTTCCCTTTCTAAATCTGATGGAAAAGTTTTCGATTGCTTCTTCCGCTTTCTTCACAGGCACAGTAACCCTCAACACATCATGCGCTGGGTCGTAACTGTACGCGCCCCAAAAATCGAGATCGCTATTTAAAATAATTGTCCACTCGTTTGCCTTTGGGATTGTGAAAAGTGAGTAGGTGCCTGCCTTTACGGTTTTGCCATCAATGTTTACATCCTTATAGAATTTGATTTCCGTAGATTCATTGGCACCGGTGCGCCATACTTCGTTGTATGGAACAAGCTTTCCGAATATCTCACGTCCATTTTTTGGAGGGCGGCTGTAGGTAACTTTCACCATAGCGGGCATGCCTGCGATCAATGCAGGCGCAAATTTCCGATCGTGGGCAAAATTATCCGGATAGTAGGCCCTATCCATTGGGCTCTTATCAAGCCCCTCCATTTTTTGTCCTTGCACTTCTGCCATCAATAATGACCAAGTGCAAAATAGCAGTGCTGTAAATTTCATTTTGTTTAGTGATTAATTGGAGAACAAGTTAGTCAAATAAAAATTTAGACTGCGTGCAGAATGGCGAATAACGAATCAACCAGAAGAGTGTAGCATTTTCAAAACCTCCTCTGTATGCTCTCCAAAATGTGGTGGCTGCATAAGATCATGGCGGTTCCAGCTTGCCGATGATGCAGCAAATCCCCTCACTCCAATAAGCCCCTCTGCTTGTATCAACAGTTCGTTCGCTTCCTTCATCTCAAAAACTTCCTTCACGTTTTGAATGATACCGGCCGGAATTTTATGTGCGTTCGTCTTGTCAAGAAAAAACTTCGATTCCATTTTACCAATCCGGTCTTGTAACAAAATATTCAAAGCCGTTCTGTTTTCTACCCGTAGCTGGTTAGTTGAAAATTTACTTCCCCATGCCTCATACCCAATGCCCAATCCCTCATGCCCAATGCCAAGTACTTTTATCAAATCAAAAAACTGTCTATCATTTCCCACAGCAAGCAACACACGCTTGTTGTCTTTGGTGATAAACGATTCCCCATACGGGGCAATGTTTGGATGCGCAGAGCCTTGCCGCACAGGAAGTTTTTTTCCAACCAACCAATTAGAAGCCTGATTGACCAACGAAGAAACAGCCGTTTGTATCAACGATACTTCCACCAAACTACCTTTGCCTGTTCTTTCGCGGTGCAACAAAGCAAGCAACAACCCTTCCTTAAGGTGGTGGCCCGCGAGAACGTCAATCAGGGCTATCGGCATTTTTATCGGTTCTCCATTTTTTTCACCATTCAAATCCACAAAGCCACTTTCGGCTTGTATCACCGCATCGTAGCCAACCCGATCATTATCCGATCCGTAGCCAGTGATTTGTCCGTAGATCAGTTGTCTGTTGTTGGATGTTAGTTGTTCATAAGCAACACCCAACTTTGCAGCATCACCTGGTTTGTAACTTGCAATTACAATATCACTTTTGGTGGCCAACTTTTGAACGACTGATTTTCCTTCGGTGGTATTTAGATCAACGGCAACTGACTTCTTTCCCCAATTCACAGAGCAGAAATAAGCCGAGCGGTCGTCCGTATTTTCTCCTGCTGTTTTCCAACTTCGCGTAACATCGCCACCCGTCTTAAGGTTTTCCACTTTGATCACATCCGCGCCAAGCTCAGCAAAAAATTGCCCTACACTGGGCCCTGCCAATACAGAAGCTAACTCAAGCACTTTTAAATTCTTTAGCATAAATAGTTAATTCGTGTTATGCAAAACAAAGGAACCTGTCAGTTTGAGGCTCTCGAAAACTGATTACACTAAGTTAAATCGCCTTCGACCCCGAATATTCGGGGAGGCTAACAACTCTTTTTTATAAGTTTTGCGTAACATCAGTAGTTAAAATGGATAATTAAAATGTTGCAACGAAATTAGAATGATTTGTCGCATTTTTGTGTTTTATCTTCAACATAAAAAAATAGAGGATGCGGATTTTAGTTTTCTTTGTCATGACGGCACTTGTTGCGGGGTGCAATCCAAAAAACTCCAAGCTGAAAGCAGGATTATGGCGCGGTGTGCTCGAAATGCAAGGCCAACAGCTTCCTTTTGGGTTTGATGTGCAAGAAACAAATGGCCAATACAAAATTTTTGTGTTGAACGGAGAAGAACAATTGGCCCTTGATGAAATCACTGTGACCGGAGATTCGGTTCGCATCACAATGCATATTTTTGATTCTGAACTGAAAGCAAAAATTGACGATGGAAAACTGACGGGCACCTTCATCAAAAACTACGATCCCAAAAACACATTTCCCTTTTCTGCAACGTTTGGCGATACCTTTCGCTTTGCCAATGAAGAAACCGAGTTGGACTTTTCCGGAAAGTATTCTCTTGAGTTTCAGTCGCCAACGGAAAAGCATATAGCCGTGGGAATCTTTAAACAATCTTACAGTAAAGTGACAGGCACATTTTTAACCCCCACCGGAGACTACCGATACCTGCAAGGCGATGTTGTGGACAATGAATTATTTTTGAGCGCATTTGACGGAAATCACGCATTCGTCTTTACTGCACATTTTGAAGGCGACTCAATTAAAGGGAAATTTTATTCGGGCAAATCAAGCCTTGAATCGTGGAAGGGAGTGCGGAATGAAAACGCAGCCATGCCCGATCCTGAATCATTAACCTTTCTGAAACCCGGCTACGAAAAACTTGAATTTAGTTTTCCCGATGTGAATGGAAATAAAATCAGTTCTGCCGATGAGCGTTTCAAAAACAAGGTAGTGATCCTTCAAATCTTTGGTACGTGGTGCCCCAACTGCATGGACGAAACAAAGTTTCTTGCTCAGTGGTATAAAGAAAATAAAAATCGCGGTGTGGAAATTCTTGGTCTTGCTTACGAGCGCAAAGACGACTTTGAATATGCCAGCAGCCGCGTGAAAAAGCTGAAAGAAAAATTAGGTGTTGGGTATGATTTTGTGATTGCCGGTGTGAACGACAAAGCAAAAGCATCGGAAACGTTGCCCGCATTAAATAAGGTGCTGGCATTTCCCACCACCATTTTCATTGGCAAAGATGGAAAAGTGAAAAACATACACACCGGATTTTCAGGGCCCGGTACAGGAATTTATTATGAGCAGTTTAAAGAACGGTTTAATCAGGTTGTGAATGAATGTTTGGCCGAAACGATGACGCAAGCATTGAATTAGTTGAAGCCGGGTGCATTTCAAAATGTCGCACCATTCGAGTAAGACCTCCAAGGTTTTTAAAAACCTTGGAGGTCTTTAGAGCATGACATTTTGAAATGCACCCTTGAAGCCAGAGTCAGGAATGCTTAGCACATAATATGAAAAGAGTAGTAGTCGGATTATCAGGAGGTGTTGATTCAAGCGTAGCTGCTTACCTATTAAAAGAGCAAGGCTATGAAGTGATTGGTATGTTCATGAAAAACTGGCATGACGACACGGTGACAATCAGCAACGAATGCCCGTGGCTTGACGACAGCAACGATGCGATGATCGTGGCGCAACACCTCGGCATTCCGTTTCAAGCTATTGACCTCAGCAAAGAATACAAAGAAAGAATTGTTGATTATATGTTTGCCGAATACAAACGAGGGCGAACACCAAACCCTGATATACTTTGCAACCGTGAAATAAAATTTGATGTGTTTCTTGAAGCCGCCATGAAGCTCGGTGCCGATTATGTTGCCACCGGCCACTACTGCCGCAAAGGTGAAATACAAAAAGACGCCTGCCTGCCGGGCAGGCAGGGAAAGACAACGTACCAGCTGCTGGCAGGAAAAGATCCCAACAAAGATCAAAGCTATTTTCTTTGTCAGCTTACACAATCGCAATTGGCCAAAGCATTGTTCCCTGTTGGTGAATTATTGAAACCCGAAGTGAGGGCCATTGCCAAAAAAGCGGGGCTTGCCACGGCAGAAAAAAAAGATTCGCAAGGGTTGTGCTTTATAGGAAAAGTACACCTGCCTGATTTTTTGCAACAACGTCTCCAACCAAAAAAAGGAAACGTAATTGAAATCCCTTTTGATTCGGTTGCCTTTAAAAATGGCTTTGACGAAAATGATTTAACCCAACTTTCCAAACCTTACGAATTGAAACCCGAACTGGGAGAAGTAGTGGGCGAACACCGCGGGGCACACTACTACACCATAGGCCAGCGCAGGGGCCTGAGCATTGGCGGCTATGAAAAACCTTTATTTGTTATCGGCACCGACACCGAGAAGAATTTGATCTACACCGGCACAGGCGATGATCACCCTGGGCTCTATCGCTCCGGACTTTTCATTTCCAATTCCGATGAACATTGGATACGTGAAGATTTAACTTTGCCGGTTGGTGCATCAAAAAAATATCTGGCCCGCATCCGGTATCGCCAACCGCTCGAACTTTGCACGCTTCACAAAAGGAAAGAAGGCATTTATATTATTTTCGACAGGCCGCAACGTGGTGTGGCGCCAGGCCAGTTTGCCGCATGGTATGAGGACGAGGAACTGATTGGTTCGGGTGTGATCAGCTAGCATGTTGAATATTTAGTTTTGCATCAAAGTGCAATTGACAATATTGACCCATAAGGTTGTCAACTGCTCCTTATCAATTCAAGATGTTGTAATCATTCTATTTCAACAACATAGAAAAATATAACTAAACCTGTCATGAATATCCACACCAAGTTGACACTCGTTTGCCTTTTAACAACTTCATTTTTAAGTTCGGGTCAAGCGCAAGGAATTCAGTATCCATACAGCAAGAGAGAATTATTGATGGCACTCATCAAGATCAATGATGAACAGATACCGAATGCATTGAAACGACAATTGACCGAAAAGGAAAAAATTTATTACGGGGCCGCGCTTGATCGCGACAGTGTGGTGTCGCCCATCGGAACATCGGGGTTGATACAAACCCTGATGTGCAGCTATGTGTCGCCCAGTTCTACCTATTATCAATCGAAAGAGATACTGCAGCGAATGACGTTTGCCGCCCGTGCATTGTTGAACCTGCAACATGAAGATGGTACCATAGATTTGTTGTCAACCAACTTTCACTCCACACCCGATTTAGGTTTTACAATCTATCCTGTCGCATCGGCCTATTCGATCATGTTGAAAAACAGCAAACTAAACTATGGCGAATTTCCAGAGGCAATGAAACAGTATTTGCTGCGGGCTGGCAAAGCACTTTCTGTGGGCGGCATCCACACACCCAATCACCGCTGGGTTGTGGCAGGCGCATTGGCATGGATAAACTCACTCTTTCCAAACCCGGTTTACAAAAACAGAGTGGAGCAATGGCTGGCCGAGAAAATAGACATCGATACGGATGGCCAATACAATGAAAGGAGTACGGCTGTTTATACGCCCATCACCAACAGAAGCTTGATTGACCTGGCAAAGAAAATGAACTATGATTATCTCTATGATCACGTGCGCAAAAATCTGGACCTTACTTTTTATTTCGTCCATTCAACCGGTGAAATCGTGACCGAATCATCAAACAGACAAGACCAATACATCCAGAGCAACCTAGCGGGATATTATCTGGCGTATAGCCACATGGCCGTCATAGACAAGAACAGCCTATATGCCGGCATGGTTGATTACATAGAAAGAACTGTCAAGGTTGCCCAACTCGCCTACATGTTGCCGCACTTTATCGAAGATCCTTCTTTGTTGCAAGCACTGCCCGCACCAACACCGTTGCCAACAAGCTATCACAAACATTTCATGCATTCGGATATGGTAAGGATCAGAGAAGGTGCAGTCGATATGTCGGTAATCACAAACAACGCTACCTTCTTTACTTTTTTTAAAGGCGAAGCAGCATTAGAAGGAGTGCGGCTTGCATCGGCATTTTTTGGAAAGGGTCAGTTCCAGAGCCAGCAGTTAGAAAAAAATGGAGACACCTATATTTTATCATCAACCCTGTCGGGGCCTTATTACCAGCCGCTGCCCAAAGATAAAATACCAGCCGAAGGAGAAGCTTGGGGACAAGTGCCCCGGAATGAAAGGGAGCAATCGGAAATCCAAACGCTCAACACAAAAATCTATGTGACAGAGACGAATGGAAAAGCACGGATAAAAATTTCGGTTGATGGCCCGAAGAATTTGCCCGTTACTTTGGAATTGGCATTTCGGATGGGAGGAACATTGACGAATGTGACGCAGAAGCAAGGCATCGATCATGCGTACCTTATCAAAAGCGGAGCTTATGTTCTTTATCAAAAAGGCAACGACAGTATAAAGATCGGTCCGGGTGTTGGTGCCCATACATGGACCCAATTAAGAGGTGCGCTCCCAAAGCTTCAGGCCGACTGTTTGTACTTCACCAATTATGCACCTTGTGAATTTGAGTTTACGATTGAGTAGTTTTACGATCACAAAATTGTTCAACATCATCACTTCGGATACATCTGCGGATAGGGAATAAACGATTCAATCAAAAGCTCAACCCCATCGTGCGCCATCAGGCTGAGAGTAATGATGATGCTACCCACCACGAAGGCCACAGCGAGATTATTGTTTTTTAATTCCTGAATTTCATCTATGGGTGTGATGTAATTGTAAATCTGTGCACCTAAAAAACAAACCAGTAATGCTACTATGTACGCAATCAAAATATAAAGTGCTCCATAACCCATAAATGAAAACAACAAATGAACGAGGTCGTTGTCTTTGGCAGAAAGGATCCTGAAAAGAGAAAGCAAAGGATGGATAACGCTACTCACCAAATAGCCAACTGAAAAAAGTACACTCGCCATAAAAATCCCGAAGGCCTGATTATTTTCGTTGATGTTGTATCGTTTCTTGCCAATGTATCTCAACAACAGATAGGTGCCAGCCAAAATAGCTACACCCATACTCAATGCCGAAAGGATTTCAATAATCGCGAGCAGGGTCAGCTTGGAATTCATAGTCTAAAATTATAGTCCAGTAATCTTTGTTGTTGAGGCCGGGCGGAAGCATTCCGGGCAGCCAGCCTCGATCCGTTGTTTCCCAAAAGTAAAACTTTCTTCCCTTATGAATAAAATAATCACCGGCTGCCGGCACATCCACCGCCAACATCGAATGCCGATACTGCGCACTGTTTACAATGATCGGATCAAACCCAAGTTTCTTTAACAAGGTGAACAGGAGAAGTGTGCGCGTATCGCAATCTCCGGAGAGTGAATATAAAAATTCTGAAGGCGACAGAACACCATATCGCTGGAGCGGAATGCAGGGATAATCTGTACGTGCATCACAACTGTCGTTGGGCAAAATATAACTGTAGGGAATATCCTGAATTAACGACACTGCCGTATAAATCAAACTGAGTGGTGCAATGCCCTCGCGCTTTGCCATAGAATAAATAGAATCACCGAGCATGTTTACTATGGGTTGGTCGTGATGGTACAGTTCGAAATAAAAATTTTTCCAAAAAGTTTTCTCCGTGCCATCCTCCCCCGGTTCTACGGTATTCCGAAAATTAAAAGAAGCTTCCTCCATTGATGATGAAATTGAATAAGCCATCTCCCTGCTACTATCGCCAAAATCTTTCCAAATGCGATGGTGTGTAACCTCAATTTCGTTCAGCAATGTATCGGCTGTCCAGTAATCTTTCTCAGTCTCCGGTGGTGTGGCAGGACTTGCTTCTTCTTCCACAGAAGAAAAAAATTGGATGACCAAAAAAAGGCCAATAAAAAGAAAGAATAATATCCGGGCTACTTTTTTCACAGCATTTGTTACTGCTCTTTAAACCCCGATACCCCACCCGACACAATAAACTTCATGGCAGCCGGGCCCGAAATATTCAATGGCTTGATGCTCGCCTTGGGCACCAGAAAATGATTACCGGAAATGGCATACGAGTGTGGAAAATAAACGGCCACCATTTCATTCAGACCTAAATCAGAAAGGTCCTCCTGGGTAACAAACCCAATCTGATGCAAACTGTTTTCTTTGTTGATGGAGACCAGCACGGGTTTGTTGAATTTTCTTTTGTCACCAACAAAAGCACCTAGCAAATCCTTCAAGGAAGAGTAAATCAATTTAATGAACGGGATTTTATTCATCACGTGATCAAACCAATCGGTGGCGGTGCGCACAGCAAAATTGGAAGTGAGATAACCGAACAGGGTGATCGCCCCAAAAATAATTACAAACCCCAAGCCTGGATATGGCAAGTTGAGCAAGCCATCCAACCAGGAGAATGAAATAAAAATAAAATAGCCAGTGGCCACTAAGGGAACAATGAACAACGTGCCGCTGAAAAAATACCGCGCTACTTTTCTGATTGTGTTTCTCATATCTGTAAAATTAAAAAGGCTTCCGTTTGTTTCGGAAGCCTCTTCAGTAACTTTTCATCAACTTTTAAAAGGAGAAGCCCATGAAGCTTAAAAATCCCAACGACATAAGGCCCACTAAAATAAATGTGATGCCCAATCCCCGTAAGGGTGCCGGCACATTTGAATATTTCATTTTTTCACGCACACCCGCCAATGCCACAATGGCAAGCATCCATCCTATGCCCGATCCAAAACCAAATACCGTTGCCTCTGCAAGATTGTAAGGTCTTCCTACCATAAACAATGCGCCACCCAAAATGGAACAATTCACAGCAATAAGCGGAAGAAAAATACCGAGCGTGCCATAGAGCGCGGGTGAAAATTTTTCTACCGCCATTTCGGTCAATTGGGTGATGGCGGCAATCACAGAAATGAAAACGATAAACTGGAGGAAGTTAAGATCAATGCCCGCAAAGTCATCGCCCAACCAGGCCAATGCACCGGCATTTAAAACATAATTTTGAATGAGCCAGTTGATGGGAACCGTTACGCCCAATACGAACACCACAGCTATTCCCAATCCAAAGGCGGTCTTCACTTTTTTGGAAATGGCCAGGAATGAACACATACCGAGAAAGTATGCGAAAATCATGTTGTCAATAAAAATCGAGCGAATACCGATGTTGAGTAAATTCTCCATAATCGTTCTGTTTTAAAATTAATGTGTTTCACGATACCCGTTGATGGAACGCTGAATCCAAATGATGATACCCAACAAAATACAGGCACCGGCTGGCAACAGCAGCAAACCATTGCCTTGATATTTCAATCCCATGGATTCGAACACGTGCCACTCAAAAGAAAACCCTTTAAACAACGTGCCCGAACCAAATAACTCGCGCACAAAGGCCAGGACAATCAAAATGATACCATAGCCCAATCCATTTCCAATACCATCCAAGAAAGACGGCCAGGGTTTATTGCCCATGGCGTACGCTTCGAGGCGGCCCATCACAATACAGTTGGTGATGATCAGGCCCACATACACCGACATGAGCTTGGCCATGTCATACACATATGCTTTGAGCAATTGATCCACCATGATTACCCAAACGGAAACCACTGCCAACTGCACGATAATACGAATACGCGAAGGGATGCTGTCGCGCATTAGGGAGATGAATACGTTTGAAAACGCAGTCACAAACGTGAGGCCGAGGGTCATCACCAGCGCAGGCTTTATTTGTGACGTGATGGCCAATGCCGAACAAACCCCCAACACCTGAACCGTGATCGGGTTATCGATATCCAGCGGATTTGAAATCAGTTTTTTATTTTTCTTTGAGAAAAGAGGCTCAGCTTTTTTCTCTTCCTTTTCTATTATTGCTGCTTCTGTACTCATAATGTATATTAGTTGAGTGCTGATGTTTTCTTCTTCAAATATTTCTCATAACAAGCAAAGTAATCTTTAAGCATATTGTTTACACCTTTGGCGGTGAGGGTTGCGCCCGACATGCCATCCACTTTATGCAGGTTATTGGCATAATCCATTCCCTCCCCTTTCATCATAACAATAGATATGAGGGCTTCGCTCTCAAATATTTTTTTTCCTTTGTAACGGCTCTGTATTTCGTCTGCCTCAATACGCGCACCCAGTCCGGGTGTTTCACCTGCATGCGCAAACTTTACTCCGCGCACTGTATTGAAATCAGATTCCAATGCCACAAAGCCCCAGATGTTGTTCCACAAGCCATAACCAAACACGGGCAACACCACGGCTTCCACTTTGGTGGAATCTGTTTCGTTGATGAATTCATACACAGGCAATAACCTTTCTTCCGGTTTTTTCTTGTACTCTGCGGCCACCACAATTTTAGAGGGCACTCCAGCAACTTCATTTCCGTTGTAATCAAGTACAAAACCCCGTATGCGTTGTGCGTATATTTTTTCTATCGGTGCATCCTCTTCGAGGGATACTACAGTGGCCAGGATATTTCCTTTTTGCTCGAGGGCAATGTTAGCGTCCTGTTTGTCTTTAAGACTGATGGAAGCAAAGGCAAGTATGGCCCCACAAAATATGGTGAGCCCTGCCGAGTATAAAATGATGTAGAGGTTAGACTGTCGCACGTTGTAATCTCCTTTTTTTGTTTGCGTTAACTACAAAATAATCTATCAGTGGGGCGAATACGTTCATCAACAATATTGCCAGCATGATACCTTCCGGATAAGCCGGATTAAAAACCCTGATCAATACCGTGAAGATACCAATCATGGCACCATAAACCCACTTTCCTGTTTCTGTTTGTGAGGCAGTGACAGGATCCGTTGCCATAAACACGGCTCCGAATGCCAAGCCCCCGATCACCAAATGATAATACGCTGGCATTTCCACGAAAGGATTTCCACCAACAAGATTTAAAAACAAACCCATGGCATAAGCCCCGCTAAAAACACTTACAATTATTTTCCAACTTCCGGCACCGGTGGCAATCAATATAAATGCTCCGATCAAGCACATGAGAGTAGATGTTTCTCCAATGGAGCCGGGCCTTAATCCCATAAAAAGATTGGAGAAGGTAAACACGCCTTCGTTCCATCCGGCACCAAATGAATTAAATGATTCCAACACATTTGCTCCGGTAGTAGCTGCATCGGCTGCCAACGATAAAGGAGTTGCACCCGAATATCCTGCCACTGCTTTTGCATCTCCAATATACGTCCAAACATCTCCTGATAAATCGGTGGGGTAAGCAAAATAAAGAAATGCGCGGGCGGTAAGTGCAATGTTCACCACGTTCATTCCGGTGCCACCAAATGCTTCTTTGCCAATGATAACGGCAAAGGCAGTGGCCACAGCAACTTGCCAAAGCGGAACATCGGGAGGCATAACCAATGGAATGAGCATGCCTGTAACCAGAAACCCTTCGTTCACCGGATGCCTTCGCAACGTTGAAAATATGAACTCAATGCCCAAGCCTACTCCATACGATACGACAATGATTGGAACCACTTGCAACGCACCTATCCAAATTTTATCGCCCAGTGTTGCGCCTGCCTGGCCTATTGCCAAAAAGTGTTGATGGCCCACATTCCAGGTACCAAACAAAAGGCAGGGCACCATCGAGATGATCACCGTCATCATCAGGCGCTTCAAATCAATCGCGTCACGTATCTGCGTACCCTTCACATCGTTGGTTGTGTTGGGGGCAAACATAAACGTATCAAGGGCTTCGTAGGCGTAATAATACTTCTCCCACTTCTGGCCCTTTTCAAAATTGTGCTTTACCTTGTCAAGCTGATTTCTCAAAAACTTCATCTGAACCGAATTAACTATTTTGAACTAAATCAATTCCTTCTCTTAATATCTCCTGCACTTTGTGCTTCGATACATCCACAAACTCGCACAGGGCAAGGTCTTCTTCAATCACTTCGTAAATACCCAAAGCTTCCATCTCATCCAGGTCTTCTGCCAAAATGCTTTTGAGCAAAAAAGTAGGCAACACATCCATCGGTGTTACTTGTTCAAATATTCCAGTCTGCACAAATGCGCGAGGCTCTCTGTGCGTATTGGTATCCACCACACGCTCTTTGCCGGGCGATAAAAATGAGAGCAATCCAATGGAGCGGTGAAAACTTAATTTTCTTGCTCCCGGAGTGATCCATCCCACAAACTCATAATAATCACCTTCCGGCAATACCGAAACCTGCAGATCGAAGAAACCCAAGTGACCGTCTTTACCAATGGACGTTCCCGTAAGGGGATTGCCCGAAATTACCCGAACATGTTCAGTGGCAAGATTGTTCTCAATGAATTTCTTTACCGAAGCACCCGTATAGGTTTTATAGTACTGAGGATTTTTTACTTCCGACCCGGCCACCGCCACGATCCTTGAAGCATCATAGATTCCTTGTGTAAAAAGTTTTCCTATTTGGATAACAGAAGCCGGATTGATTGTCCAGACAATGTTTCCTTTGTTGATTGGATCGATGTGATGGATTTGAACCCCTACACATCCGGATGGATGTGGGCCCGAAAATTTGTTTACATCTGCTCCTTTCACTTGCGAGAACACGGTAGAAAGTTCGTTGCTTGCGTGCGTGTTGATATGCACCGTGCCCGAAGTCAATTTTTTTAGCACATCCACGCCCACTTGAAAGGCTTGGTCCTGGCCTTTGAACAGAATATTATAATCCGGGGCAAGCGGATGAGAATCGAAGGCAGAAATATGGATGGCTTTAGGCGTTACGGCCGGATCGGCAAGAACGCCAAAGGGGCGCTGGATGATGGACGGCCACAGGCCGGATTTTAATATTTGACTTTTTATTTCCGTGGCCGGAAGGCTGGCTATCTGAGAGATGGAATATTTCGGAAACGTTTCGGATTCCACTTTTTTGTCGGCCAGGATTTTTATCTCCAGCAATTTTCTTTTTTCCCCACGTTTCACTTCCACCACTTCTCCGCTTACAGGCGATGTGAAAAATATGTGCTCGTGTTTCTTGTCGTGGAAAAGCGGGGTACCGGCTTTTACCGGATCGCCTTCCTTCACAAAAACTTTGGGCATATACAGCCCATGAAAATCGGTCGGCTTTACAACAAAGGTTTCAGGCTGCGCGGGCTCCACCACTTTGGGTGCTGCCTTACCTGCCAAGTTGATGGTAAAACCTTTCTTTAGTTTAATGAATTTGCCCATGCGTGTATGGCAATGATTTTGGTTAAGAACGGGGCAAAATTAGCAATTAAATCCTACCTGCAAACACTTGGTTTGGTAAAGAATTGCAAGAAAAAATGTTCTGATATTGTTTAAGATTTGCCCTTGGCCAATGGCAACATCCTTGTGAGGGCCAAGCGGATCACTTCATCCACTTGTTCATCAATGGTAATATGAGTGGTATCGATTGAGATCGCATCTTCTGCTTTTTTTAGCGGGCTCTCGGTTCTTGTGCTGTCCACCTCATCGCGCTTGGTAAGGTTTTCTATTATGTCGTCTATGTCCACCAGGTCATCCTTCTCCAACAACTCGCGCTGCCTTCTAAACGCCCTTACCAGCATATCGGCCGTTAAAAAAAGTTTTAGTTCGGCCTGGGGAAAAACAACGGTGCCAATGTCGCGGCCATCCATTACTATCCCCTTCTCTTTTCCCATCTTGCGCTGCTGCTCTACCATCGCCATCCTCACATCTTTGATGGCACTTACCTCGCTCACCCTTTCTGATATTTTCATTTTGCGGATGGCCCTCTCCACGTTAATGCCGTTTAGAAAAGTTTCCGACTGCCCTTTTATAAGTGGAAATGAGATGTGTATGTCGCGGAGTGCCTTTGCTACTTCTTTGGGATTGGTGAGAGCCACGTGATGCTCAATGAAAAACAAGGTAACCGCCCGGTACATGGCTCCCGAATCGATATAGCGGTAATTTAATTCTTTGGCCACTTCCCTGGCCGTGGTGCTCTTGCCGCACGCTGAAAACCCATCGATGGCAATGATCACTTTCTTCATCTCAGCAATCTTTGGTGGGGCATGGTATGGGCCTGTTGGGATCAGGCTTTTTGTACTTGGGCTTGTACGATTGCTGATTGGAGGCACAGCCCATCAAGCAAAAAACAATCAGGAGCGGTAGTATTTTAGATTTTAGCATGGTGAAGCAACTTAGGTCAAAGTTACTTTAGTAAAAACAAAATCCAAGAATGAAAAATGAACCTTATTTTTGCAACAGATCTACCCGGATTGGGTTGGGATCG
>JANOQB010000165.1:0-8325 GCA_031422215.1 Cytophagales bacterium
GGATGGAGGGTGCTATGATCGGCATTTTTGATAGGCTTGGTTGATGGGCAAAGATAACGTTAGATCACTTGATTACTACTTGTTACAACTTCACAAATTTCATTACGGATGTCTCCCCATTTGAAATGACTTTGATAAAATACAATCCCGGCAGAAGTTTGGAAAGGTTATACTCCAACGGGTTGTTTAGCCAGGTGAGCTGTCGGTTAAATTCTTCGGCCAGCCTTCCTTGCGAGTCGTGAATGGAAATATAAACAGGTGCATCGGTAAGTGATTTTAATTTTATCTGAATGCTGTCGTGTGTTACCGGGTTGGGATAAATACTTATTATCTCCTGCGATTTAAAACTATCCAAATAATTTTTGATGGCAAGAAAATTGGGGAGGCCATATCCCTTTAAATTGTCAGGTCGAAATGCCTGGTCAGCAGAGTTGACAATGGCACTGTAAATTTCATCTGCGCTAAGCAATGGATTTGCTTGCAACACACCCGCTGCAAGGCTTGCTACCAATGGGCTTGCGAGTGAAGTGCCGCTGGCCGTGCCCACGGAGCCATTCGATTTTATCACGCTGGTGCCTACACCCAGTGCCACTACATCCGGTTTTGTTCTGCTATCAGCCGTGGGCCCTTGCGAGCTACTGGAACTTAGTGAACCCACTCGGCTAACGGAACCCACCGCTAAAATTCCTTCTGCATCTGAAGGGGGCGTAACCAATTTCCAAGAATTGGCTCCCTCGTTTCCGGCACTGCACACAACGACAATCCCCCGCTCAATGGCTTTGCGCGCGGCACGAGTGATCACTGCTTTTTTTCCGTCCAGGTCAGCCTTGGCATAATCCATCGAAGGATCATCGAATTGGCTGTACCCCAAGGAGGAATTGATGATGTCCACGCCAGCACTATCGGCACGTTCGGCTGCAATGGTCCAGTTATACTCTTCCACACGATATTCGCTGCCTACATCTTCGGTGAGGTATAAAAAATAATTTGCCTTGTGCGCTCCTCCTGTGTAGGAGCCGGGCGAGTAGGCCGCCATCACCGAAAGAACTTCGGTGCCGTGATCATCTTTTTTATAAACCAGTCCGTTGTTGTTTACAAAATTGAAAGTTTGCTTGATGCGGTTCTCAGCGAACAAAACTGAAAACGGTGAAGTCACATCCACCCCAATAAACCCGCTGTCGAAAATGGCGATGTTGATATTTTCGCCACGATAACCCTGCGCGTGCATTTCGTCCAAACCAAGTTGTTGCAATTGAACTTGGTTGACAGGCAGGTCGGCACTGGAATTTTTCTTTTGCTTTGTGGTAGCGATACGGCCACTAATATTTTTTTTACCGGGGGCAATCAACACGGCTGCGCTCACAAATGGCAGAGCAGTAATGTTGCCGATCATGGTCGGGTTTGCTTCCACCACCACACCATTCCACCAGCGCGAGGCATAGAAGGTAGTTGCACCTGCCGATTTTACCTGACTTAAATAAGCAGGATTTACCGGAAGGTCCTCCACAGTTAATGATATCCCCTGTCGATTTCTCCTTTCAATACTTTTTGTTGAAAGAAATTTTATCGGTTCCGAAACCGAAAAGGGTGTGCCTGTTTTATCTTTAAAAGAAACGAAGTACTGGTTTGTTTGAGCCCCGGCCGAAAGGGCAGCAAGCATGAAGAAAATTGTTGTTAGGTTAATTCTGTCCATGCTCCTTCAGGGTCTGAACAAAAATAAGTCCTTTGTCAATTCTTTTCGACACTGGACAATTGGCCGTGCAATATTGAAGTTGTGTAATCTCTTTATAAATCAAGCCAACGCCCTTTGCATAAATTTCTTTTCGTTGGTCGCTGCCAATAATGGCATCTTCATAGTTGTTGTGTACTACTTCCAGAGAGTGATCCGTTTCAAACCCTGACGGTAAAGCAATTGGCAAGTCAATGCTGCCGATTGAATATTGCTCGCTGTTCCGGTCGTTAAAGATATTGCCGCTATTGAGCAGGTTGTTAAACTCATTTCCGTTCCATTTCAAATCCCGCAAAAGCGGAAAAAAAAGTTTTACAAAAAGTACGTTGCCTTCGTTTTGGATCAATTTGTTCCCAACCATTTTCACCGACCACGTGTCGAGGCTCTCCCAGTTGCTGGAAACAGTCGCCCTTTTTTCCCGCAGCAGCAAATACGCGGTGATACCTTGATCATTGATACTTGAATCCTTAACGGTAACCCTAAGTTCATACACCGATTTTGTCTCCACGGATTGCACAACGGTAGTCTCTTCCACCTGATAAACATGAAACGCTCCTACCCGCACCGGAAAATAATCCAATCCCCAGTCAGGAACAAGCTCTTCGTTGCCCGAACAAGAGAACAAACAGGCATTGACGATAAAAATAAACACTAAACCTTTTCGCATGGCACGCAATTTCGTTTCAAAGTTATTTTTTCTTTTTGATATTTGAGCCATGTCGCTCAAAACCAAAGTAAAAGCAGGAAACATTACAAACCTCCACGATGCCCGCTATTGTGCAGGCATGGGAGTGGATTGGCTGGGCTTTCGGGCAGATACCGTAGATGCTGTAACGTTTAAAGAGATAACCAATTGGGTGAGCGGGCCACAATTTGTGTTGGAACTGGCTGAAGCAACTTCGCTTGAGTCGATTGCAACCTATCAAATTTCCCTTTTGGAAATCTCTTACAACCAACTGAGAGCAATTGACATTATGCCAGAAAAGGAATGGATTGTGAAACTTCCAATTTCTGTTTGGGACGAAGAGAAAAGTGAATTGATGAAATACAAAGAGCATATCACCTACCTGATAGTTGATGTGGATACTCAAGGCACAATCATGCTGGCCAATATCTCCGATCACTTCAAAATACTGATCAATCAATCCGATAATTTTTCTTTGGATGAATTGTTAGCCTTACCCATGGATGGGATCAATGTATCTGCAGAAAATGGAGTTGGCAATTCCGAACGATTAGCTTCTGTTTTGAATGCGTTGGAAAGGGAGGATTAATATTCCTTTCTAAATTTTTCAAACACTTTCTCCACCGCTTCCTCTGTGATGTTGGGATACGATATGTTATGAGGAGTGCCCGAGTCAATCCATTCCTGGATTTTTTCAACAGATCTTTTCCTTACTTTCTTTAACACGGGCACACCCAAAAGTTTCAACGCTGCTGCATTGCACCGCTGCTCATATTGCCCGCTCATGGGCACCACCAATAGTTTTTTGTTCAAATGAAGTACCTCGGCTGGTGTTTCGAAACCGGCACCGCACAAAACACCCGAGGCTGTTACTACACTCTCAATAAAATCTGCGTTGCCAATGGGATATACAGAAATTTTTCCAACGTGGTACGGGACTTTTATATGCTTCGAAAATATTTTCCACCGGATGGCTGGCATGCAAAGAAATAATTTTACCAATTTCTTGTCATCGTAGGCTGGAAGATATACGGTATAATGGCCCAGGTCTTTTGGGTTGGCACTACGTATGTCTGAACGGATTACTGGCGTAAAAATATTTTTATCGTACGATTCAAAATGAAACCCCACATAGCTGCTGGTGGGTGCATAATTTTTCAATATCCACTCACCAAAGGGGTCGATGCTTTTAGGGCGGGGCGTTTTTTTGGAAAGCAATGCCGACTGATGGCTCAGTGCTATACACGGTACACCCTTCTTCTTGCAAGCCCATGCCGAAATAGCTTCGAAGTCGTTTATCACCAAGTCATATTTTTCAACCGGCAGTGTGGCAATCTCTTTGATTACGTCTTTCGTACTATTTTTCCGAAAGGTGTCAACAAAATTGATCCCACCACGTGTGCCGAAATGGAAGCTCAGCCCTTTCGATTTATATTTCACCGGATATGGCAACTTTATATCGGCTTGGGCCCCGCTTACAAACAAATCCAATTTGCCGTGCTTTCTTAGTTCGGGTATTACATCAACAGCGCGGCTCAAATGACCGTTGCCAGTGCCCTGTATAGCGTATAGGATATTCATCTTTTCACCGTAAGAAATTCGTTTACCATGTCTTTGAATATTTCTTCATTGTCGCGGTCGTGCCGTGCATGTTTCGATAACTTTATGGCTTGGGCGATGGGATCATCGGAATATCTATATATTCTCCAAACACCTTCATGATATTCCAAAGCCGTTAAGTTTTCCACCCAATCACCCGAGTTAAGATAAACCACTTGCCCTTTTTCGGTAGCTACCGTTTTTATTTCAGGATGATGAATGTGGCCACACACAACAAAATCATATCGGTTTGAAATGGCAATGTCAGCAGCAGTTTTTTCAAAATCATTAATGAATTTAACCGCCTGCTTTACATTGTCCTTCACTTTTTTGGAAAGCGAAATCTTACTCTTACCAAGGGATTTAAGAATAAAATTTACGGCTGAGTTTAGCACAATAAGAAAATCGTATCCAACCGCGCCCAACTTGGCCAACCATTTTGAGTGTTGCATGGTAACGTCAAACACATCGCCATGAAATACCCAAGCCGACTTTCCATTCAGTGCCAGCACTTTCTTGTTTGCTATTTCAAAGGAACCCATTTTGAAGCCCGTAAATTTTCTGAGCATTTCATCATGATTTCCCGTCAAGTAGGTAACCTTTGCACCTTTGGCAATCAACCCGGTAAAGTGTTTTACCACTTGCATGTGTGGAGCAGGCCAGTATCGTTTGCTGAACTGCCACATGTCGATGATGTCGCCATTCAACAACAGCCGCTTTGGCTTGATTGATTTCAGGTAACGAAGAAGCTCCTCTGCATGACAGCCATAGGTGCCAAGATGAACATCCGAAATGATCACCAATTCTATTTCACGTTTTCCTTTTCCCACTTTTAGAAATTAAATCATTGAAAGTTACCCATGAATGAATGTAGTATTATCAAGTTGTTACGCTAGTCTTGTTTGAACCGAAACCGAAGGTACTTTATTTTCTCTCCTTGTGCTGCAAACATTTCTTCATACTTGGTTTTTATGTCGAAGCATTCGGGCTGCAAGTGCGACTGATAGAGGTCATGCGTAAATTCAAAATCATAGAAATCATTTCGCATGGCCAGCTCATCCATCGTAAAGTCAAAAAGATCGGTGTTGTCTGTTTTGAAACGGAAGAAGCCATCTGGCCTCAAAAGTTTTTTATACATATCCATGTAGCGCGAACTTGACAACCTCCGCTTTGCATCGCGAAGCCGCGGACGTGGGTCTGGGAAGGTGAGCCAGATTTCATCCACCTCGCCCGGTTCAAAAAAACTTTCCATAAACAAAATTTCTGTGCGCAAAAATCCAACATTGGAAAGTTGCTCTTCCACAGCCCATGTGCTTCCCTTCCACAGCCGATCGCCCTTCTTATCAACACCCACAAAATTTCTGTCCTTGATAGCGCGTGCCATGCCCACCGAATATTCGCCACGCCCACAAGCCAATTCGAGCGTGATAGGATTATTGTTTTTGAAATAGACTTGGTTCCAATTTCCTTTAATCGTTTGAAACAATTCTTTGCCTGGCTCGATTACGTTTTCCCTGCCAGAAATTATTTCAAAGCGCTTGAGTTTACTTTTCATCTGCTAATATTTTTTTAAGGTCAGATGGAATGGCCGGAATTACTATTCGGTTGGGTGCATAGTTTAATGGCCATTTCATTAAAGTGCAAAATTATAAATCCTCGATTTCGGCCACTATATAAGTACTTCCCCCAACAAAAATAAAATCGTCAGGCTGGCTGCTTTCCTTGGCGGCACGGATGGCCTCGTTCACATCTGCGTAGGCTTTGCCCCTAAGTTTAAACCGCTCTGCTTTTTCTTTCAAATCCGTAGCCTGCATGGCGCGGGGAATGTCTGCCTGACAGAAATAGTAGGTTGCCTGCGAGGGCAATAAGCTCAACACGCCCGAAACATCTTTGTCTTTCACCATGCCCAATACAATGTGCAAGTGTTGAAATTTCTGCTCTGCAATTTGACTGACCACTTCGCGGATGCCACCTTCATTGTGGCCGGTGTCGCAAATGACCAACGGATTTGTTCCTATCGTTTGCCAACGGCCGCGAAGCCCCGTGCTTGACATCACCTTTTTCAATCCTTCTTCCACATGTTGATCGGAAATAATAAATCCGATATTTCTCAACTCTTCCAAGCAAGCCAGCACACCGGCAAGGTTTTTTGCTTGATAGGCTCCTTTCAAATCCAACACGAGTGTGACTTTCTGATCATTGTGCGCCACTGAATAAGTACCGTCCGGTTTTCGCGTTGTGATAAACTTATCAGTTGCAAATTTGATCGGGCTACGTGTTTCATTCGCCTTCAAAATAAAAACGTTTTCTACTTCCGGTTGCCGCTCGCTGATCACAACAGGAACTTTAGGTTTGATGATGCCCGCTTTTTCATAAGCAATTTTTGGAAGCGTATCGCCCAACAAGTCCATGTGGTCCCAACTGATGTTGGTGATCAGCGAAAGCAACGGAGTGATCACATTGGTAGAATCGAGCCTGCCGCCAAGGCCTACTTCTATTACCGCCACATCCACCTGCTGTTGGGCAAAGTATTCAAACGCCATGACCACCGTGATTTCAAAAAAAGAAGGCTTGATCTTTTCAATCTGGGGTTTGATTTTCTCAACGAAGTCAATGACAAAATCAGGATCCACTTCTTGACCATTGATCCTGATCCGCTCGGTAAATTCTTTCAAATGGGGAGAAGTATATAAACCGGTCTTATAACCAGCAGTTTGGAGCACCGATGCGAGCATGTGCGAACTGCTCCCCTTCCCGTTGGTGCCCGCAATATGGATTGACTTGAGTTTAGTTTGAGGATTACCCAACGCTTCGCACAAAGCAAGGGTGTTGGTCAGATCACTTTTAAACGCCACCGCCCCTACCCGCTGGAATATGGGGAGGTTTTTATAAAGAAAACTTACTGTCTCTGTGTAGTCCATTCCGGCAACGAAATGCAAAAGTAACTTTTACTTAAACAAAAAAGCCATCTCGCAAGATGGCTTTTGAATTTTTACGGGGAAGTATTTTACTTACCCAGCTTGAAAAGTTTATATCCAATCGAAACCTGAATAACTTTATTTTTTATGTCTATCGGGGTTTGCGAAGTGGGGCTCAGCTTTACATCCGACAGGCCGATGTTGTAGCGTGCATCCAATGTAATACCTAAAGGAAGATCCCATCCCGCACCAATGGCGATGCTTGTGTCAGATTTTTTACTAAAAAGTGCCTCAGCCGATTTAGGGTCTTTGACACCATTAGCTGTGTTTATCAATTCTGAAGTCGATAAAAACCCAAATTGTGGACCTACCTGAATATTCAATCCAGCAGCTAAATAAAGTTTAAGAATGATGGGAACATTGATGTAATCGAAGTTCGCCTCGTAGTTGGTGGTGTTTGCCGTGAACTTGGAGCCTTGCTTGGAGAAAAGTATTTCAGGCTGTATCCCAAATTTTGTGACTTTAATCAAGGCAAAAGCTCCACCATGAAAGCCCGTTCTACCTTTGTAGTTGTCTGCGGCATTTGATTTGAAATCGAGTTTTGAAAAGTTAGGGCCAGCCTTTAAGCCTACGGCAAATTGAACCTGGGCGTTGGACTGGGTCACTAAGGCAAACAATGCGACTAAGACGATAAAGATTTTTAATGATTTCATATGGTTTGTTTAAAGTTAATTACAATTCGAAGTAACAAAGTTCTTGCCATTCTATAAATGATTGAAACAGCCTTGTACGATTGAAAGTCATCTTGCTATGTAGATGAATATCCCCATACGGATAAGGGGACCCGAATTTACGATTTTAATATTTCTATCCTTATCGTTGGAGGTTACCGATCCGTAACCCACCTGTGGCTCGAAAGTAACATACTCGTTTAGTGCAAGAGCATATCCTACCAAAAGTGAAAACCCAGAGACTGCCGCAGTATAAGTTTCTGAAGTGGTGTTAAAAGTGGACTTCGATTTTCCTGATCCAAACTGTATTGAACCCTGCGCATAAAATTTATTAAAATAATACCGGCCAAATGGCGACAAGACTATTGTTGATTGGCTGCTCTTTGCTCCATTTCCATCTGGCTTGAAAGAAGACGCACTAATACCCAAACCAGCTCCAACAGCCAAATTGTCAATAATAAAATATCCCGCAGATGGTTCCAGTTCAAAACTTGTTAACTTTCCAGATGACGATGAAGTAGAAAACGTTACTTTCTCCTTAAAAAGCGTTAGGCGGCCTAAACCACTGCTTCCCCCAACTAAGAAGGTTCCCTTCTTGAACTGAGCAAAGCTTGCTGTACTTACAGCTACCATAAATAATGCAATAAATACTTTTTTCATACT
>JANOQB010000166.1:0-3580 GCA_031422215.1 Cytophagales bacterium
GACAATGTAAATTTTTTTGGTGCTCAATTTTCTGTTAATTTGGCCAGTCACTTTAGGCGGGCGCAAAAATAAGTAATTAGTAACTGATGTTACGCAAAACTTATAATGTAGTGTCAGCCTGAGGCTCTCGAAGGCGATTTAACTTAGTCTAATCTGTTTTATAGAACCTCAAACTGACAGGTTCCATCGTTTTGCGTAACATCAGTTAGTAACAATATCAACCATTAATATTACCAATGCCACTATTTACCTCCAACCTTACCTTAGAATCATTGAACAAGATGTCCCTCAATACCATGGTCGGCCATTTGGGGATCGAGTTTACTAATTTTGGCGATGATTTTATCGAAGCCAAAATGCCGGTGGACAAACGAACACAACAGCCCATGGGATTGTTACATGGAGGTGCTTCGGTAACCTTGGCGGAAACATTGGGCAGCATGGCAGCCGCTTGTTGCATCGACCGCGACATACAATATGTGGTGGGGTTGGACATAAACGCCAATCACATTAAAAGTGCAAAGTCGGGTTATGTGTTTGGTACAACCCGGCCAATCCATATTGGCAAACGCACCCATGTGTGGGAGATAAAAATTGTGAACGAGCAAAAAGAATTGATTTGTATAAGCAGGATAACGATGGCGGTCATAGATAAAAGGTAGGGGATGATGATTTCAACAAAAGAGAAAGATTCTTCAACAAGAATACAAATATTACAAGATGCGATTGGCGAGGCGTTGCGCCATGGTTCAAGTTTTTCACTTTGGAAAACACCAGGCATAGATCAAAATCATTTAATTGTTTGCAGCAGGCCCATAGAGGTGGAAGACTTTGTTCTTGAGAAGGGAAGTGCGGGCTTTGCCTTTTCAACTTTTGCGCCCGATGGAAAAAAATTATTTTTCCCTGCCGAAACGCATTATCAGTTTGATAGCGAAACGCAAACACACGGGCCACAAGAAACTCCAGCTTCAAACGATGTTTCAAAACTAAATCATAAACCGGCAAGCCTTCGATTTCATTACGTGTCCAGATCAAAACATCAAGGGGACGTTGACTATGTATCGTTGGTAAACCAGGCCCTGTTTGAAATTTCTGAAGGGCGGATCGAAAAAGTAGTGCCATCGCGGTGCAAGGATATTGCCATCACCGATCAATTTGATTTGGTAAAGGCCTTTCACACCTTGTGCGAAACCCATCCACAAGCATTGGTATCACTCGTGTCGTCACCGCAAACCGGAACCTGGTTGGGTGCCACGCCCGAATTGTTGGTAAGTGTTAGTGAGCAGAATATTTTTAAAACAATTGCATTAGCAGGAACTTTGCCTTATACTCAAGATGTGGATTTAAAATCCGTGGCGTGGACACAAAAAGAAATTGAAGAGCAAGCTCTCGTTTGCCGATACATCATCAACTGTTTTAAAAAAATCCGCCTGCGCGAGTATGAAGAGCACGGCCCGCGCACCATGGTGGCCGGAAACGTGATGCACTTGAAAACTATTTATGAAGTGGACATGGCAGCTACTAATTTTCCTCAATTGGGTTCGGTCATGCTCAAACTTATGCATCCTTCTTCTGCTGTGTGCGGCATGCCATTTGAAAATGCCTATTCATTCCTAAAGAGCAATGAAGGTTACGACAGGCAATTTTATAGCGGCTACCTGGGCCCTGTGCAGATCAACAGCGAGAGCCTGATATATGCAAACCTTCGGTGCATGCAAGTGCACGAAAACTTGGTGAGGCTTTATGCGGGTGCCGGCATCACCATCGACTCAATCCCTGAAAAGGAATTTGAAGAGACTGAAATAAAAATGCAGAACCTCCGGAACTTGATCAACCCTTAGCCTCCACCTCTTGCGCCTACAACCTATTTACGACATCGCAGAAATTTGTACGCAACATGGAGTTGTCAATGCCATTGTGTGCCCAGGTTCGCGATGCGCCCCACTCACACTTGCTTTCGCCCGGCATCCAGAAATCACGTGTCGTACGTTTAGTGACGAGCGAAGTGCCTGCTTTGTTGCCAACGGGATCGCACAACAAACTCAAACACCGGTGGGAATTGTTTGCACATCGGGTTCTGCCGCCTATAATTTTGCGCCCGCCATTGCAGAAGCATTTTTTCAAGAAATTCCATTGCTGGTTTTCACTGCCGACCGCCCGCCTGAATGGATTGATCAATGGGATGGGCAAACGATCAGGCAAAATAATATTTTTGGAAGCCACGTTAAGAAGTCATACTCGCTACCCCATGAGTATGACCATCCGGATTCAAACTGGCACATCAACCGAATCGTAAACGAAGCGATCATGTTGACGCAAGAATTTCCCAAAGGGCCGGTTCACATCAACGTGCCCTTGCGCGAGCCGCTATATCTTGCCAAAGATGAAAAAATAAACTTTTCAAAAACCAAAAGCGTAGTTAGGACGACATCTTCCTCCCGTGAATTAAACCAATCCGACATTACGGCATTGCGCAAGACAACAGCAAAGTATTCTAAAATATTGGTCGTTGCAGGCCAACAAGATTTTCACGAAGGCCAATCAAAAAGTGTTGTCAAGTTTTGTAAAAATAATCATGCCGCCCTGGTGGGCGATGTTATTTCAAACCTTCACTCGCTAAGCGAAGCAGTCCGCCATACCGATACATTTTTGGGCCAGTGTGGAGATGCCGTGCAAAAATCGCTGGCCCCAGAACTGTTGATCACGTTTGGAAAATCGGTCATCTCAAAAAACCTCAAAGTATTTTTGCGCAAACACAAACCAATCGAGCATTGGCACATACAGCCTGGCGGAAATGCAGCCGATACTTTTCAGTCTTTAACACACTTGATCCATTGCTCCCCTCAACATTTCTTTGAGAGCGTAGCTGCCGTTGAAAAGACAGAGCCATTTCATGAGCAAAAGAAAGAAAATTATGTTCGCCTGTGGCAAGCAGAGGAAAGCAGGACTATGCGTTCGGTAAAAAAATATTTTGATGAAATGCGTTTCACAGAATTTCATGTGTTGAAAGAAATCATCAGCTCACTTCCGGCCCTGGGCAATGTGCATTTGGCCAACAGCATGTCGGTGCGGTATGCAAACTTTATTGGCGTTGATGAAAAAAATAAGGGTCTTCATGTATTTGCCAACCGTGGCACCAGCGGCATTGACGGATGCACCAGCACTGCGGTGGGCCATGCATTGAGCAGTGATGTGCCTAACATTCTGATCACGGGCGACATGGCATTTTTCTACGACCGCAATGCGTTTTGGCATAACTATCCGTTACCGAATTTGCACGTGGTGATACTGAACAATCACGGAGGCGTGATCTTCAATTTAATTGATGGACCGGGCAGCCTTGTTGAAAAGGATGAATATTTTATTACAAACCAAAAACTGAACGCTTCGCACTTAGCCTCGGAGTTTGGTTTTGATTATCTGAAAATCGATACTTTGAGAAAAGTAAAGAACACCATCAAAGATTTTTTTGATTTTGATGGTAGGACAAAAATCCTTGAGATAGCCAGCGATCTTAGATTTGGATGTAAAAATATAATGATAATCCATCAGATTTTTGAAATGTTGGTCTGGCAATTTG
>JANOQB010000167.1:0-2086 GCA_031422215.1 Cytophagales bacterium
GATTGGATGGTTTAATCAAGAATTTATTGCCAAAGGAAAAGTTGATCCTCGTTTTGGCAAGATTCTAAGGAACGCTTTTCAATGCAGAACAAAAGGTGATTACGATGCTTTTGTTGAATTTTCACTTTTGGAAATAGAAACCATGCTCACCGAGATGGAAGTATTTATCGCTGAAATTCAAAGATTGGTTTCTGTAACGTGAAGGATTCAAGGGCTACAAGGTATCGGTAAAGTATTCACGCTTCAATCCAAAACAACCTCATGACCACCAAAGCAATTTTTGATTACGTAAAAAACCATCCTTCTGGTAAAGTAAAAATTGCCTATGCCGATATAGATGGGATTCTAAGGGGGAAATATATTTCCTCAGAAAAATTTCTTGCGTTCTCAAACGGTGAAACTACATTTTGCGATGTGATATTTGGGTGGGATGCCAACGACCTCGCCTACGGCCACGGAGAATACACGGGCTGGCACACGGGCTACCCCGATGCACCTACACGGATAGACTTCAATACATTTAGAAAAATCCCTTGGGAGAACGACCTCCCATTTTTTCTGGGCGAGATTACGGATTCAAACGCAAAGCCTGCCTGGGTATGTCCGCGACAGTTGATAAAAAAGGTGAGCAGCGATGCTCATCGCGAAGGCTATACGCCATTTTTTGCGCAAGAATTTGAGTGGTTCAATTTTCGCGAAACACCACAAAGCGCGCACGATAAAAATTTCAAAAACCTAACTCCACTCACACCGGGCATGTTTGGATATTCTATTTTGAGAACTGCTCTGGAGAATCCATTTTTCAACGATCTTTTTGATCTCTTAAAGAGATTTGATGTTCCCCTCGAAGGGCTTCATACAGAGACGGGCCCTGGTGTGTTGGAAGCAGCCATTCAGTATTCAACGATCTGCGAAGCAGCCGATCGTGCCACGCTTTTCAAAACGGCCGTAAAAGAGATTGCCTATAAACATGGCATCATGGCTACGTTCATGGCGAAGATCAACGAAAACCTGCCGGGCTGTGGTGGGCACGTTCATCAAAGTTTGTGGGACAAAGCCGCGAAGAAAAATCTTTTCTATGACCCGAAAGACAAATTTCACATGAGTGAGATAATGAAAAGTTATTTGGCCGGACAATTATTTTGCTTACCTCACCTTTTGCCGATGTACGCACCGACCATCAATAGTTATAAACGATTGGTGGAAGGAGCATGGGCACCCACTACATTAACTTGGGCTGTTGACAATCGCACAGTAGCGTTGCGCGTTTTGTCGGGCGGAAGTAAGTCATGCAGATTAGAAACGCGCGTGATTGGCTCCGATGCAAATCCGTACTTGGCCATGGCAGCTGCGTTGGCTTCTGGGTTGTACGGTATCCGTAAGAAATTGAAATTGAAACAACCTGCCACTGTGGGCAACGGATATCACGATTTTTCGAACGGAGTCTTACCTGCAAACCTCCATGAAGCAACACAACGGATGAAGCAATCTTCTATCGCGACCGAAATCCTCGGAGAGAAGTTTGTCGAGCATTTTGTGCATACGCGTGAATGGGAGTGGAGGCAACATCTCAAGGCTGTAACCGATTGGGAATACAAACGATATTTTGAGATAATTTGATAAGTCGTCAAGACCACTCCAAGTGGTCAGACGACTTAAATTTACTAGTAGCCAAACATTATTGTAAACTCAAATTCTGACTTCTAAATTCTGACTTCTCCTAACTTCTACCCATGACCTTCGACAAAATCTATCAATACAATTTCCCAACCACCATACGGTTTGGTGCCGGCTCAAGCAATGAATTGGCAGACTACCTTATAAAGAGCAATCTCTATCGGCCTCTAATCGTTACTGATCCCACAGTGGCGCAACTCCCATTCTTTAAAAAGATTGTTGAAAGTGTAACACGAAAAAATATTTCCATAGAAGTATTTTGCGACACCCACAAAAATCCGGTGAAGTCTGATGTTTATAAGGGCACCGAAGTTTTCGATGCCACACAACGCGATTCAATAATTGGCATTGGTGGTGGGGCAGCGTTGGATGTTGCCCGTGCAGTTGTGCTGCGCGTGAACCACCGCGA
>JANOQB010000168.1:0-3808 GCA_031422215.1 Cytophagales bacterium
CCACAATATTTCAAGCCGGTGCCAAAGTTGATATACACTTTATAGAACGCGGTTTGTGAACAGGGTATTCCGGCTGTGCGAAAAATATCGGACCCAACCTTTTCGCGTATAAGAGAATTGTCGTTGGCACCGGGCGACATCGACAACTCTTCGAATCCATAAAATCGTTGATCTTCTATTTGGGGAAACTCATCCTCATAGCGGTCCATGTTCAACCGGAACGGCAGTTTGTAAATGCCCCGCCTCCAACTGTTGCGCAAAGTGGAATTCCCTTTCAAACGAAATCCAACCCTATACCATTCTTTGCCATTAAATTTCATGGACACGCTTACGTAGTCAGGCTCAGCAGTCGGAAACGCACCTCCCCCAGGCTGCTGCCCACCCGCACCAAAGGTTGTTCCATACAATGAAGACACATTTTTTTGGATGTTTGCCCAATCGGCTACGGTCATTGAAATCTCCAGCGTATTTACTTTCTCTTGAGGGAAAACGACTTGATAATCGGGTGCAGCGTTTTTTCCATGCGATAAGTCCGTCCAATCGGGAATGGATAAGTGCAAGGCACCACCCTCGTCCTCCTCCGTTCGGCACGAAACCAATATCAGGAACAGCAGTACAAAAAAATATTTTGTCATTGGTGTTTTAAAGTTGCAAACATTTAACGAACAAATTCGAATGGTTGTACTAATTTTATACGCACTTGGCTATCTGTAAATTAAAAGTCCTCCATCAGCGATAAGCGTGAAAAAGTTTAGCAACCCTCTTTTTATTGTTGTTTGCTTTTCGGCATGTGTATTTTCACATGCCGCATACGCTACACACGTGCGGGCCGCGGATATAAAAGTGGAAGTTGATTGCAGCAAGCCTCGCACTTATAAAATCACCATTGTCGCTTATTTGAATACGCAGTCCAACACCCGGTTTGGAACGAGCAGCAATGTTTTTTTTGGCGATGGCACTTCTGTACCTATCCCCGTTACAACCGCTACCCTAAGAAATGACCTGGGCACCAACATTGCCGTGGCAACTTTTACGGTGACCCACACCTATGCGGTGGACGGAGAATATTCCATTGCCTATGTAGAGCGCGACCGAAGCACGGGCATCCTCAACATTGCCAACTCAGACGATGTGCCCTATGTAACTTTTGTGGTGCTCACCATCGATTCCAAAATTGGGTGCAACAACATTCCACTGCTTTCAGTTGTCCCCCTCGATCGGGCGTGTTTCAAATCCACGTTTTATCACACCTCGGGTGCGTATGATATTGATGGCGACAGTCTTTCGTACGAACTTTCAACTCCGGCAAGCAGCCCCACCGCGCTGGCCAACTACACGCCTCCCAACCATTCACGGTTTTATACAAACTTCAATCAAGGCAACGAAAACGGAAATGGTGCGCCCACATTTTTTATCAACCCAGTTAGTGGACTTCTTACTTGGGATGCACCCGGAGCGATTGGCGAATATAACATTGCGTTCAAAATTATTGAGTGGCGCAAAGACTCGCTCACCAGCATGTATAGAAAACTGAGCACCACCACGCGCGATATGCAAATTGTGGTGGAGGAATGCACCAACATACGGCCCGCGCTAACAACACCCGCAGACATTTGTGTGGAGGCTGGAACACTGATAGAAGGATTGATCAAAGGAACAGATGCCGACAAAGACAACGTGAAGATTGAAGTGTTCTCTGAAATACTTGACTTCGGTGCGAATAAAATTTCCGCTACCTACACACCCAACCCGCCAGGTTTTGTTTCTTCCAATCCTGCCGCAGAATTGAATTTTCGTTGGCAAACAGATTGCCTGCATGTGCGCCAGCAGCCCTATCAGGTTGTTTTTAAAATTACTGACAACCCACCACGAGGGCCTAAGCTTGTGAACTTTAAAATCTGGAACATAAAAGTAGTGGCCCCCGCCCCAACCTGGAAAAAAGTAGAATTAAACTTAGTGAAACGCCTTGGCGAACTGAGTTGGGAAAGTTATGCATGCACCAATGCCAGCAAAATACAAATCTATCGCAAGGTGGATTCGTATCCTTACACGCCAGGATCTTGCAGCCCCGGGTTGCCAAAATTCTTAGGCTACAATTTGATTGCCGAAGTGGCTGCATCTCAAACTTCATATACGGACACAAACCATGGAATGGGATTGGTGGTGGGCGCAAAATATTGCTACCGCATCCTCGCATATTTTAATTCTCCCGCCAGCACACCCAGCATGGTTTCCACCGAGCAATGTATCGGGCCGATTGAAGCCGATGCCCCGGTGATCACACACGTGAGCGTGGAGAAGACTGCACTTGCTGATGGAAAAATACGAGTGAGCTGGCGAAGTCCTTTTAATATAAACCGCACCCAGTTTCCAAAACCATATGAATATGAAGTCTATCGCGCTGATGGTTTTGTGGGCGGCACAGACATTATGAAAGTTGGCCGTGTTACCGATACCACCTTTGTTGACACGGGCATCAACACCGATCAAAAAGTTTTTAATTACCGGATTGTACTTTACGCCAAGCCGCAGAATGCCACAGAGATGATCGCGGTTGATACATCCTCGGTTGCCTCTTCAATCAGGCTTTCCTTTATTGCGGGAGCAAAAAAAATCGAACTCGCTTGGCGCGATAGTGTGCCCTGGTCCAATGTATCGCAAAGCAGGCCGCATCACCTAATTTATCGGTCGGTGGAAAGCCCACTTGAAAAAGACATGGTGCTGATAGACAGTGTGAATGTGAGCGAAAATGGTTTCACTTACGTGGATGTTGGAAAATTTAAAAACCAAACACTGCAAGACGACCAGCGATATTCGTACAGAGTTGTTGCGCGCGGCACCTATGGCAATCCAAAAATTGCCTTGCAAGAAAATTATTCGCAGGTGATCACCACCTATCCTAAAAGCGACCTGCTTCCTTGCCAACAAACCGTGGAAGCAAAAACGGTAAGCTGCGAGGAATTTTTGAATTCGAACAATTGCTACCAGACCGAATACAGCAACACAATTTTTTGGGATACCAAAAACGGCACCGGTTGCCGAAAGGACATTGTATCGTATAAAGTATTTGCATCCTCACTGCCGGATGGGGACTACACGTTGATAAAACAAATGGCCAAGGACACATTTTATGTGGATAGCGGCTTGCCCTCCTTTGCCCGTTGCTACCGTGTGTCGGCCAAGGATGCGTTGGGCCGCGAAGGTCCGCTCAGTGATTCGGTGTGCAACGACAATTGTCCGTATTATATGTTGCCCAATGTTTTCACTCCGAACGAGGATGGCTACAACGATTCGTTCAACGCCAACTTTGATGTGAAGTCGCTGAAAGATGGGGCTGCCATGGCCGGCATTACAATTCGCTGTCCTCGTTTTGTGCAGAGCATTGGGTTCAAAGTATTCAACCGGTGGGGCAAGCAGGTGTATGCCTACAACTCGACCGATGCCAATACAGCAAGCATAGAATGGGATGGCCACGATTCATCTGGCAACGAACTCACCACGGGCATTTATTACTATTATGCAGAAGTGACCTTCAATGTGCTGCGCCCCGAAAGCCGGAAAAGGGAAATACAAGGATGGGTACATTTGGTGAGGTAGGGATAGATTTGAGATGTGAGATGTGAGATTTAAGCATCTGAATCCAAAATTAAGCATCAAAGATTCCAGAATCTAAAATCAAGAATCCAAAATCCAGAATCTAAAATCCAGAATCAAGCATCCAGAACCCAGAATCTAAAATCCAGCATCCAGCATCAAATCACTTTGATAAAAATATTCTTGAACTGAACAAGGCTTGGTGGGCTCACCC
>JANOQB010000169.1:0-2506 GCA_031422215.1 Cytophagales bacterium
TGGGCAAGCCCGACCTAACGAAAGCCAAGCACGAGTTTTTGGGTTTTGAAAAATTGTTGTCGCAGCAAGGTGCCGAGTTATTTTATCTGCCAGCCAGCACCGATGTAACGATGGACTCCATCTATTGCCGCGATGCTGCCATCATCACCGATCAAGGAGCTATCCTTTGCAATATGGGCAAGCCCGCCCGCCAAAATGAACCTACCGAAGAGCGGAAAGCATTTAAAGCAAAGAAGATTAAAATTTTGGGTGAGATAAAATCTCCTGGCACCTTGGAAGGTGGCGATGTGGCTTGGGTGGATGCGAACACATTGGCCGTGGGCAACACCTATCGCACCAACGAAGAAGGGATACGACAATTAAAAAAAATACTTAAGCCTTACGGGATACAAGTGTGGCCTGCACACATGCCCCACTACAAGGGGCCATCCGATGTTTTTCATTTGATGTCGGTGTTCAGCCCGGTGGACAAGGACCTTGCCGTGGTGTATTCTCCGCTTATGCCCATTGCATTTAGAAGTGGATTGTTGGACCGGGGTTTTTCGTTTGTGGAAGTGCCGGAGGAAGAGTGGGATTCAATGGGCTGCAATGTGCTGGCCATCGCGCCACGTGAGTGTATCATGGTTAAAGGCAATAGCATCACAAAAAAAAGATTGCAAGAAGCTGGTTGCACCGTGTGGGAATATGATGGTGACGAGATCAGTGTGAAAGGCGGTGGTGGCCCCACGTGTTTAACGAGGCCGATTGAGAGGTGGGGTTAGGATTTGAAAAGTGTGCAATTGAAATAATATTCTTTGGCAATAGATTGGTGCGTTGATTGGCCCCTTAATAGTTGATGTCAAACATAAGTTGTTGACACGCAACTGTGATAGAATTCAATCATTTTGTCCATCCTCAGAATTTCACAAATCAACAGGCAAATTGAAGATTTGAAATGAGTTGGTCAGGCGACCAACTTCAACTTTTGGCAGCGATTTTTTAGTCAGCCCCACGAGATGCCATACCGTGATCACGAAAGTAAAGCATAAGTATTTTTTCAACCGATTCAATATCAAGGGGCTTTGCCACAAAACTTCTCACGCATCCAAAAGTTTCAGCTTTAGTTTTGTCATCGGGGTTTAATGATGAGGTGAGCATGACAATTGTAATATTGGCTTTCTCATCTTCCGCCAACCTGTTATATGCTTCAAGAAATTCCCACCCGTTCATTTTGGGCATATTGATATCAAGAAATATTATGTTGGGCTTGCATTTGTTTGACATAATAAAATCCAACCCCATTTTTCCATTTGCTGCAACCTCAATGGAATCTACACAATTCATTTTTTTTAATAAGCGCTCATGGATAAAATTGAAGTCCTTATCGTCATCCACCAATAGAATGCAATTCAATTTTTTCTTCATACCTGGGGGTTGTTATGTGTTAATGGTAAAATAAAACGAACTGCCTTGGTTGGGTTTTGACTCCACCCAAATTTGACCATGATGAAGTTCTACAATTTTTTTGCAATATGCCAGACCAAGTCCAGTCCCTTCATATTCTTCTATGGTATGAAGTCTTTGAAATATTATAAATATTTTCTCCAGGTCTTTTGCTTCAATGCCAATCCCGTTATCACGAAATTCAAAACAATAGCCTCCTTCCACTTTCGTGGCTGAAATGTTTACTTCGGCAGGGGCATCTTTTTTTTTGAATTTAAGGGCATTGGCTAAAAGGTTTTGAAAGAGTTGACTGAGTTCTAACGGATACGCATTGATTATTGGCAGTTCATGGGAAGTTACTTTTGCGTTGGCCGAGTGGATCATTGAACCCAAGTCGGCAAGCACAGCCTGTAAGGTTTCATTGCAGTTTACCAGTTCAAGTTGTTTCATTTTGCTGAGCCGCGAATAGTCCAACATGCCGCGGATAAGATTGTCCATTCGGGTTGCTGCACTTGAGATGGATTGCAGGAAAAATTTACCTTCCTCATCCAGCTTATCTGCGTAATCCTCATCAAAAATTTTTATGTAGTTGAGTATCGTTAAGAGCGGCTGCCTAAGGTCGTGCGAAGCGATATAGGTAAATTGTTCCATCTCTTTGCTTTTTGCTTCTAGTATGGAATATTTTCGCAATGCTTCTTCCTGTTCTTTATTTTTAGAAATATCCCGTACGGTGCTCAATACAAGGGCTTCCGATTTCAACGGGCTTAGGCTGATCTCTACCGGAAATTCTGTTCCATCTTTTTTTCTCGCAAATAATTCGATCCCAGTACCCATTGCCCTGGCCTGGGGGTTGTAAGAATACCCTTCTCTATAATGTGGATGTTTGGTCTTAAACCTCTCAGGAATAAGCACCTCTACTTTCTTGCCAATGATTTCCGATCGATGATATCCGAATATTTTTTCGGTTTGTTTGTTTACTAATACAATGCACCCTACCGAATCAACAATCACTAAAGCATCGGGTGTTGATTCAATTAAGGCTTTTAGTTTTTTTTCTGCTTGCTATCTCCATCGTTATTTATTG
>JANOQB010000170.1:0-14034 GCA_031422215.1 Cytophagales bacterium
AGAGAGGTTATCTGCTCATGTATAACACGAAATATAATTATCTAAAAGCTTAACTTAAAATTAAGCACAAAGTTTCAACCGAGCGTCACCCTCTCCTCTGGAGAGGGCCGGCCTGCCGGACAGGCAGGGGTGAGGTACTCAATGGTCCACCTCCAACCGCTTATCTTTTTCTCTTGCTTTCTTTATCTCATCGGGGTCATCCAAGGTTGGCGATTGCTGCAAGGAACTCCAATCAAATTTTTCATCGAGCGGGCCAAGTGCTTTTTGTGGATCAAAAATCCGAGGGTCAACGGGCAGGGCATTGTAGGGCGCGAAGTCAGGTGTCGATGTAAAGCAGTCGCCCAGGTTGTTGGTGCCAAAATCATATTGGTTCAGATAAGGAATGCCCAACACATTCCAGAAGGTTTTAAAAATTGAACCAAAACTATAGTGTTGGTGCGAGCTGAAATTTTTCTTCGCATACGGTGAAATGATCATAAGCAAACTACGGTGCGCATCAATATGGTCCCTCCCACCCTGCGCATCGTCTTCGGTCACTACGATCATCATGTTTTTCCATTGCGGCAAGTGGCTCAGATATTCCACCACTCTGCCAAGCGCCAAGTCGTTGTCGGCCATATAGCTTTCGGTAAACGGATAGCCCGCATAGGCACGCTCGCCTGCACCGTGATCGTTGAGCAATTGAAGTGTGAGCATGGGTGGCAAATCTTTCTTTTTATCAATAAACTTCTCGTTGATCTCTTTGATAAACATATCCGCCCGGTATTGATCGGGAATAGCCATGTTATAGGTTGGAAAAATCCGTGAGGTGCGATCGAAGAGTGGGCCCGGCAAGGGATAATTCACTAAGTAGCGAACACCGCCTTGCTTAAAAGTAGAGTCGGCAAAACTTCCTGCATCGAACTCAACGCCAAAACCGAAATTGAAAAACTCGATCCCATGCCGCAGCATATGCTCCCACATCGATCCATGCTGATTGTAATCTTCTGGATAGATTGCACCTGATGCGCCCGTCATTCCAAACTTTCCAGGAGCATTGGATTCTTCTTTTAATTTTCTCTGTCCACCGTACGATGCCGGATGGTGCGTTTCCATCCACTCGTTGGGATAGGTGTTGGTGAGCCAGCGATGGCCATCAGCCGACACATCAGCATCCACATAAAAATTATCGCTGAAGGCAAACTGTTTGGCAAGCTCCAAATGATTTGGCATCACGGTTACGTTTTCTATCGATTCGGTTTTTTTCCGGTTGGTGAATGACCGGTTTTCGCCATATCGTGCCAGCGATGAATCTCCCTTTCCATTTTTCATCTGTCCAAACACTTCATCATAGGTGCGGTTCTCTTTCGATATGAACACAATATATTTTATTGGCGACACTTCCCTTTCGGGGAAAATAGGAATTGGATTTTTATCGGTTGGCACAGCCACTTCCTGAAACGAAAAATTATTGGCAATCACTTTTTCCGTTAATGCATTCAGTTCCTCATCCGTTGGAACATCGACTACCGAAACCGTGCCCAACATAAGTTCTCCAATATAATCGGAAGACCTTTGCTCTGCCGTGAAGTTTTTTCCTCCGTTGGGCCCGCTGCCAAAACCTTTTGCGTTTGCAACAATCAATTGTTTTCCATCCGGAGTAACTTTTAATTTGGATGGAAACCATCCGACAGGAATATGACCTAACACTTTTTGCATGGCCACATCCACTACGGCCACGGCATTGATGCCCGCTTCGGCCACAAACAATCTTTTCTGATCGGGCGAAAGCGCGAGGCCAAATGGAATCACACCTTTCAAATTTCCCAGGCGGGCGTCCAACGTCAATTCAATGCTGCCCACCACTTTATTTTGCTTCACATCAATCACCGAGATGTTGTCGTTGTTGCCGTTGCTCACATATACAAAATTGTCGGTGGCCACCATCGAGTTGGGGCTCGATCCACCCACGGCAGGAATACCTTCTACCTCCTCCCCTACCAACACGCCAGTTTTAATTTTTGCAAACACGTCAGGCTTTGGTTTGCTTACGTCCACTGCCCACACCGAAAAAGATTCCGGAGCATTGGGGTCGCCCAGTGCCGCTGCTTCAACCGAATCATTTTTAATTCCTTCCTTCATTTCCTTCGATCCAAAAGCATACACCGGAAAGCGTGGTGCGGTTTCCTTCAACCGTTTTTTATCCAGCGACTTGATATAGCTGTATTCAAACATCCCCACATTGGCCACATACACGGTGTTTTCATCGGGCGAAAGTGCAATCCCGAAAGGATAGCGGCCTGTTTTTACATTGCTGATTACTGTGTTTGATTTTGTGTCGATCACCATCATGCGAAAACCAATCTGATCAACCGCATACAAGAGTGTTCCTTCTTTGTTCAAGATCATATCACCGATATAGCCATCGCTGTAATCGCTATCGTCAAAAGATTTATTGCACGATATCTCCGCCAGCTTTTTGTTGGTGACCAGGTCAAACACGTAAATTTTGTTTTGCTGGCCACCGGCCACATACACTTTTTTCCCATCGGGTGAAATGGCCAGGCCCATGAAAACCGCTTCGAGCAATCCCTCTTCGGGGTTCACCGTTTCCGGGATTTGTTTTACCAAAGGATTTTCTGAATTGTATTCTTTAATGATCGAAATTGAAAAAGGCCCGGTGCCCGAGTTGGACGTAATGATCGTGTTGCCATCGGGACTTAGCGTAAGGCCAAACGGATGTGGTGCCACGGTAATTTGTTTTCCCGTTGGCGTGAGCAACCGCCCATTGGGTATTACCGTAACGCCTTCCCTGTTGATGAGGGTGTATTGATGTCCGGCTGGAGCGGTGGCGATCCATTGCTTGGGGGAAGTCTCCTTGTTAGCTTGGCAAGAAGCCGATAAAATTACTGTAGCGAGAAGTAGTAAACGCATGGGATCAAGATTTGACAAGTAAGTTACACACCCCATCTATTTTTTTATTACCGATGAAATAATATCTCCGGCTTTTTGCTCACCCTTGTATTCCAGGCCAAGCAAAGTAGATAAGGTGCAGGCTATTTGATTTTGATATAACTGATTACTGTTTTTAATTTCGCCCAGTGGTGGTGTATCAGGTCCTATAAAGGCAAACCATATTTCATCCGCGTTGTGCATTTTGGCACCGTGGTGCTTCCAGTCGTCCTCATTAATATTTCCGCGGCCGTGATCGGTGGTGATGATGAGGGTTGTTTTATCTTTGTAATTCAAATCCGTTTGTATCCATTCCCACAAATACCCAATCATGTTGTCGGTGTATCGGGCTGATTTTAAATAACGATCATATTCACCTTCATGGGCATAGTGATCGGTTTCATCAAACGAGATAAATAACACACGCGGCTGGTTTCGCTTCAAATACTCAAGCGCATACTGAAAGGTAATGCCATCCAATCGTGTATTACCTTCATCGTTTGGCAACTGAAAGGATATATCATTCAACAGTTTTTCGCGGTCGCTCAAATTGCCTGTTGCTTTCATCACCCCTGCATTGACGGGGATTTTATTTCTATCTGAATTTATGATGTGCAGAAATGTTTCCCACGAAGTGAAGGCTGCCACACGGTTTGCAAATCCTTTTTGCGCTTGGATAAACTCAAGCACATTTTTATTTGGATTGTTGATCTTATCATTGCTGATGATCTTGACGTCATCGGCAAAGCCCGTGAGTATTTCGTTGTAGCCGGGATAGGAGAACCACATTTTATTGGCTGTGTTCACTTTGCTGTCCAGTGCTCGGTTGCCGTAAAGCTGACCTTGCGTGGCGATCACCTGCCAAAAAAAAGGCATTAACGTTGCACGCCTTTTCTCCACTGATTCGTGCCAAAACATTTTTCTTAGCGCGTTGGTGTCACCAACAAATTTTTTGTTTAGCATCAATCGTTTTTCGGCACCGGCAAAAACTTCCTGCCAGCGCATGCCATCCAGTGTGATGAGGATAACGTTTTCGGTTTTGCGTTGCCCGTGCGAAAAGGTGAACAGCGAAACCAGTAGGAGTGCTATGAGTGTTGTCTTCATATTTTATTTTATTTATTGGTTTAAAAAAACCAGGGCCTTTCGGCCCCGGAAATCACTAAAACATAGAAACCGCTAACTCCCTAGTTCTTTTCAATCCACAAATCTGCATTCAAATTGTCACCGACACTTCCAAATTGGCGGTTTACAGCTTCAACATAACTGGCGTTATTGTTCACATTTTCAGCCAACGGGTATAACCACCGCTTTGGTATCACACCGTTGTTGCCCGTGCCTGGCCCTGATAGAAATGTAGGCACACCTGTTCTGCGATAATTGAAATATGCTTCCTGGCCCGAGTGCTGAAAGAAGGCAATATACTTTTGCTCTATTATTTGTTTTAAGCCAGCAACTGTGTTACCTGAATATTTCACTAGGGGCTGAGCAAGGTAGGCTGTAACATTTCCGGTTACGGTGCCAATCACTGCGTCATTGTCAGACTCTGTAATGCTGATGGTTGAGCCATCGGAAATACCATAGAACTCCATGGATGCCCTGATGCCATTGTTATAAAACGTCTCGGCATTGCCAGCTGCCCAACCTCGATTGATACCTTCTGCAATATTAAAGTTTTGTTCCATGTAGCCAATTTGTATGGCCGGTTCAAAACCTAAAAAGGTTGAGTAATAGCGCTTTTGGTTTGCATAAGAATATTCGCCCTTCTGTGCTTTGGTTGACATGTCATCCAGGCTCTCGCCTGAACTGGCACCAACGTAGACGGCAAAGTCGGAAGGAAGCAGGCCATCGGCAATTTTTTTCTTGGCTGGGTTAGCTACAACAAACACGCGCTGGTCTTTCAGGTTAGTGAGCAAACTCATATAGGTGGCCGCCATGTTATAGCGGTTTTTGTCAAAGCCCCGGTTTCCTGGATTTAACGGATAGAGGTTGGTCGTTCCATTGTAAATAAATTTAACATCATCAGAAAGTCCTGTCATGAGCGGATATTTCGATGGATTGTTAAGCATGTCGGCAAATTTCCCTTTCACATTAAGCTCGGCATCGGCCTCTCTTTTACTTAGGCTGATAAGCACACGCAACTTGAAACTGTTGACTGCCTTTCTCCATTTGATAAGATCGTTGTTCAAATAAATATCTCCTTGTAGAGTTCTGTCATTGGCGGCAATCAATTGGGTAAGGTCTGTGTTTGCTTGTTCCAACCAATTGAGCACGGCTGCATATACTTGCTTTTGGGTTGCGTATTTTGGGGTGGCGTTTCCCAAGCCCAGCAATGCTTCCTCCAACGGCAGGTCACCTACGCGTTGGGTCATTCTTACGTAAAAAAAAGCGCGAAAGAATTTACCAAGTGCCGAATACGGATTCACCTCAGGCAGCGTTTTTTTTGCCTCTTCTTCCATTTTAACTACATTCTTCAATACTAAAAAACTAAGGGAGGCGGTAGCCCAATATTCATTGGTTCCATAGTAGTTGTAGTTGCAAGCCCAAAACTGGTTTTGTCGGGTTTCCAAGCTCCACGGCCGCTCATACAAATCATTTAAAACGCGGTTGAGAACAAGGCCAGCCGGTACTTGATTGGGATTGTTATTGTTCTTCTCAAGCTCTGCAAAATCCTGACAGCTTTGCAAGCATAAAATTGCTGCGAAAGAGAAACTAAGATATTTTAACTTTTTCATATTCGATGTATTAGAATGTGATGTTTAAATTGACACCGTACCTTCTGGTTGTTGGGGTTTGTATGGAAGAGCCCAGTTCGCCACCGCCATACTGTTCAATATCCAAATCCTTCGTCTCAGCAAAGTAGAAGAGGTTTCTGCCCACGATAGAAACGCTCGCCCGGTTGATAAAAGTTTTTGTAAGCATTGAACTGGGCAGGTTGTAAGAAATTACTATTTCTCTGAGTTTGGCAAAGGATCGGCTTATGATGTTGGATTCGTTCGTGTTGTAAAAGCGGCTGACATAATCTTGCAGGAATGTTTTATTTGCATTGGCAGCAGAAAAAGACAATTCACTTTCGTTGGTGAGATTGCCTTCGTTATCCAGTTTTGGAGTTCCGGAAATCAAATTTACACCTTCACCCACATACGATTTCACACCTATATAATCCTGAGCGCGCGCGATGCCCAACTCGCCTTCTACTGTTGAGATATGCCTGCCACCACGGAACAATTGCTTTTGAATGTAGTTTTCTATTACTCCACCTACACGGCCATCAAACTGAAAACTCAAGCTAATGTTCTTATAGCTTACCTTATTGTTTATGCCCCAAGTCCAATCAGGATTTGCATAGCCTAAAAATGAACGTGCCGAACCGTTGATACTTGTTTCTGGAATAGCTCTGCCATCCGATCCAATTATTAACGTACCATCAGCCTTGCGTAGCAACGCAGTGCCCCAATATTGATCCACACGCTCGCCTACCTGCCTATAAGCATCCAGATTTTTTATCTCGCCATAAATTTCATCAATGGTCTCCTTAAAGGTTGACCAGTTTACGTTCACATCCCATCGCAATCCATTGCTGGACGATACCGGTGTTGCATTCAACATGACTTCCCAACCTTTGCGCAGGGTTTTTATTCCATTTACAATTGCCGAAGTATAACCCGATGTCTCCGAAAGTGGCAAATTCAAAATGCCGGGGCCATCTAAGCTTTGGAAATAGGTGACATCAAGCCCAATCTTGTTTTGCATCAACTTTACATCTAACCCAGCTTCCCAGGCCGAACTAAAACTTGGCTTTAAGTTAGGATTGGTAATCGTGTTGGTATAGGCAGCGGCCGGCTGATTATTGTAAATAAGTGATGTGCCATAAACCGCTGCATTCTGATAACTGGGTCCATCGTAAGGTGAATTATAAACTGAACCATATCCTATGGGGTTGCCACCAATAGAAACGGAAGGGATAGGCCCAATTTTTGAAGCCGTCAACGCTGATCCGACATTGGCATAAGAAGCCCGCACTTTTAGGTATGAAAAGAAGGCGGGCAATTCAACAACTTCCGAGATGACAGCCGCCAAGGAAGCTGACGGATAGAAATACTTGTTGTTCGACACAGGCAGTGTAGAGTGTTTATCCTGCCTGCCTGTGAGGGACATTGTCAAGAAATTTTTGTAGGTCAAATCAACATAGCCATAGACACTCGATACCGCCATAGGGGCTTCAAAGTTGAATGCCCTGATGGGGTTCAATGTGTTGGAAAAACTGTACCAACCCGGAACATTTAAATAATCGGTGGTAGTATAGCTGGAACGGTAAACAAACGTTCTTAGGTTTCCGCCCACCGATGTACTGATGGAAAAGTCTGGCGAAAGTTCTTTGTTGTAAGAGAGCATGAAATCGCTATTGTTTTCAAATAGGTTTCTTTGATCTTCGCGATAGTCTCCTTTAGCTTGCTCACGTCCATAGGTTGTGGCCGAGTAAGGAAATTTTTCAGTCCTCAAAATATCATACGAATTGATTTGGGTGCGGCCCATCAGGTTAAGGCCCTTGGCAATCTCCCAAGTTAGCGACATGTGTCCAAACACATCCGTTTTATAGTGGCCACGTGTCCAATAGTTGGCCTGAAACCAGGGGTTGTTGTAACGAGTATAGTCAGCATAAATTTGTTGCACCCCTTCTTTGCCTGGCTGCCAAATTCTCTTCATGTCGTCCACATTCCAATCGGCACCACCCCAAATGATCATGTTGTAGATCAAACTGTTGGGGCCGTAAGTAGCATCCGGAAAATTGTCAGTGTATTGCTTGTTGTAGTTCAGGTTTGTTTCGAACCTCACTTTTGGTGACAAATCAATGCCAGCAGAAATATTAAAATTGTTTGAATTGAGTTGTGAGTTGGGCACCAACCCGCGCTGATAGTTATAGGAAGTAGAGAAACGGATATCGTAATTTTTTCCACTTGACGAGACGGCAATGTTGTTGGTGCTAACAATGCCGTTTTGAATAAACCGCTGCAAATTATCTTTTCCACGAGCCGTCCAGGGAGTGGGCACAATGTTGCCCGTAAAAGTAGTACCGTTGGCAAACGTGGTTGTATAGGTTCTGGTTAAGTCAAGAACACCGTCATATTGCGGTATCAATTGACCCTCGAAGCGTGGACCCCACACATCATAATCCGAATCGTTTTGGCCTGCGCCTTTGCCATCCGCGAAAGCGTAAGTACCATGATCGCCCGGACCATATTCATCTTGCACTTTGGGAACGGCAAGGAACCCATTCTCCAACATAAAAGAGGAGTTGAAATCAACTGAGAAACCACGCTTGTCTTGCGAACCTTTCTTGGTTGTGATTTGGATGGCTCCAAACTGACCGCGTGAACCATACAAAGCAGAAGCAACAGGGCCTTTCAATACGGTATAAGAATCAATGTCATCGGCACTGATGTTCCAGGTATCGGATTGAATGGGAACACCATCTACTACAAAAAGAGGTTTCTTGCCACGAAGGTACAATCCTGTTGAACCCAGCAACTCGGGTGAAGAGGCTACTGTTAAGCCTGCTACTTTTCCTGCCAGGTTGCTGATTGGATTTGGATCACGTGCCTTGATCAGGTCTTCACCCCTCACTTCTTCCAACGCATAACCAATTTTTGATTTGTCCTTCTCGATGCCCAACGCGGTTATAACCACTTCAGAAAGTTGAGTGGCATCCGTTGCCAACACAATCTCTAAAGAAGTTCTTCCATTGAGGGGAACTTCCTGGCTGATGAACCCTACGAAAGAAAAGAGCAGCACATCGTTGGCTGAACCAACCGTGAGCGCGTAGGACCCGTTCGCATCAGAGATGGTGCCGTTGGTGGTGCCCTTCACCAGGATGTTAACCCCGGGGACTGGGCTTTGATCTTCTCCGGACAATACTTTTCCGGATACCGTTAGCTGCGCCATTGCCACTTGACAGGCAACAAGCGTGATCAACAACATGACTGCTTTTAGTATTAGCATGGTCACCTTGTTGTTGTTTGGTTGTTGTAAAATTGCATTCATAATTTTGTTTTTGGTTTTACGCCACAAAAGTGCTTTACGCAGTTGACTCCATGCGCAGCGGCAGATTAATGATTGGTTAATTGATCGTTCGTTTTTTTTCAATCGCATAACCTACACCTCAACAATACTTAACAAGAAGATAACCATCAGCCATGCCTTGTAATAATACAGGCAGCACATCTTTGGCTTTTTGAATTCAATGCATGGCAGAGAAAATAAAATTTGACCTTATTGTGGTGGGTGCTGGGGCGTTGGGCACGTTCCATGCCTATCATGCCGCATTGTTGGGCAAAAAGGTACTGCTCATAGAAAAGGATCAATACCCTTTGCAAGCCACGGTGCGCAACTTTGGGCAGGTAGTTCCCTCGGGCATGTCTGCCGATTGGTTTCAGTATGGAGTTTAGAGCACGCACCTATACAAAAAAATACAGAAAGAGTATGACATATCCATTCGGCAAAATGGAAGTGTTTACATCGCCTCCGATCACGATGAGCAGCAACTCATTCACGAATTAAAAGCCATCATGGACAATCGCGGTTACGGAGCGCAATTGCTTTCGAAAAAACAGTGTCTTGAAAAATGGCCTGCACTAAAAGCAAACTACTGCCGCGAAGGATTATTCTTTCCACAAGAAGTAAGTGCCGAGCCTGCCACTATGATACATCGGTTGCTTGCATATTGTCAGGCTAAATTTTCCAACCTTACTTATAAACCTGAAACCACAATCATTGATTGCCATGTTTCGGGAAATGGAAATGTGGTGAGTGTGGCCACCCAAAAAAGCGAAACGTTTACTGCCGACAAAGTTATTGTTTGCAACGGTGGAGAATTTAAGATTCTCTTTTCTGATCTGTTCCGCGAAAGCGGCATTGAAATAAGTAAACTGCAAATGGTACAAACTATGCCAATGCCCGAAGTTGGCTTAGAGGGAAATATTTTAACGGGGCTCACCATTCGCAGATATGAATCCTTTTCCGAATGCCCTTCATTTCACACTATAAAAACACCCTATCATCTGGCCGAATTAAAAAAGTGGGGAATACACATTTTATTTAAAAAGGCAATTGATGGATCGGTTATCATTGGCGATTCGCATGAATATGCCAGAATAAAAAACATGGATGATCTTGACTTTTCGCTCCATGAACATATTAACACATTGATGCTGAACGAGGCGCAAAGAATTGTTTCGTTCGATGTAAAAGCGATTGCCCGTTCGTGGGCCGGATTTTATTCACAGCATTCAGAAAAGGATATTGTTGAATATGACCTGGAAGATAAAATTCATATTCGCACAGCCATCGGTGGAAAAGGAATGACCTCTTCGGCAGGCTATGCCGAAAGGAGCATCCGGAAAATTTTCGCCACCAGTCCTGTTTACTGATGCCACTGCAAAGGCGGCCGTCAATAAACCACTGGCTCAGCAAAACCAATCCTATTTGGTTTACCGTCTATGCTTCCATCGTGGCATTTTGTTTATACACGTGCGTGTATGCTTTCCGCAAAACGTTTGCCGTGGCCACATTTGAGGGCGTGCTGGTGGTGGGCATCAGTTACAAAATATGGCTTGTTACTTTTCAGGTGATCGGCTACGCGCTTTCCAAATTTATAGGTATCAAAGTTGTCTCTGAGTTGAAAGCGGACGCACGGATGGCCGGTATTTTTTTTATGGTGCTCATGGCCACATTAGCATGGCTGTTGTTTGCACTTGTGCCCGCTCCCTACAACATAATTTTTCTCTTGCTCAATGGTTTGCCGCTTGGCATGGTGTGGGGCATGGTGTTCAGCTATTTGGAAGGAAGACAAATGACAGAGGTGCTTGGTGCTGCCTTGTCAATAAGTTTTATTTTCTCGGCAGGGCTCTGCCGCACGGTGGGTGCCCTCACCATGCAACATCTGGGCACTTCCGAATATTGGATGCCCTTTGTAACGAGTTGCTTGTTCGCGTTACCATTTCTTACTTTCCTTTGGCTGCTCGATCAACTTCCTCCTCCATCGGCACACGATGAAGAACTGAGGGCCAAGAGGATGCCCATGGATGCCAAAGACAGAAAGAAATTTCTCGCCACATTTCTTCCCGGCATTATTTTGTTTGTAGTCGCCTACATGTTGCTCACCGCATTCAGAGATTTCAGAGACAATTTTTCGGCTGAGATATGGACAACCCTTGGCATGGACAACGATGCATCCATTTATACATACACCGAAATACCCGTTTCAATTTTTGTGTTGGTTTGCATGGCCGGGCTGATGCTGGTGAAAAACAATAAGCTCGCCCTCATGCTCAATCATACCATCATCATCATTGGCTTGCTCCTAATAGGCATAGCCAATTTTCTGTTTGTGCAATCCGTGATAACAGCCACGATGTGGATGACCTTGCTTGGCACGGGGCTTTATCTGGGATACATACCTTTCAATAGTATTTTCTTCGATCGTCTGCTTGCCGCCTTCCAATATGCGGGCACCGTGGGTTTCATTATGTACCTGTCCGACTCATTTGGATATCTGGCAAGCGTGGGTGTTTTGTTCTTCAAAGAATATGTTTTTAGCAAATTAAACTGGCTCAGTTTTTTTATTTCGGGAGGGTATGTTGTTTCCTTGCTCGGTGCACTGTTGATCGGGGGCTCCATGTTGTACTTTCATAAAAAGTATAAAGCCTGGCTGCCTGTTAGTTCGTGAGTCCTAAAATCGGCAGCACCTCACGAAGATTTTTTACGAGATGCGTATGTGGTTGCTTTAGCAATGCAGCGTGTGAAAATGCACCCGTGGTGATTCCGATTACCCAGTGGCATCCGGCAGTAGTCCCTTCCTGCATATCCGAAGGTGTGTCGCCCACTTTGGCCACCGATAAAACTTTATCAACACCAGCCCGCTTCATCGCCTCAAAAATTAAATCTGGCGCGGGCCTTCCATAAGCTACCTCATCGCTGGTGACGCTCACATCTATCAGGTTCCTTTCTTTCCATTTCAATCGCGCAAGCAAAGCATCGGTAATATTTCTGTCAAATCCTGTATCAACAGCAATCTTTATCCCATACTTTTTTAGTGTTTTGAAAATTTCACTGGCACCCTCCTTCTCTCCTACGCCTTCATCCTCCTGATAAAACCGGATCATCTCCTTCATAAAATTAACATGTATGCAGTCTATCCAAGCCGGTGAAATATTGGTGAAGCCCTTGGCCCTCAATAATTTTTCTATGGCCACCGGTTTGGGAATACCCATAACTTCATTGGCATCTGCCAATGAAATTTCCACCCCTTCCTTGAGCAATGCCTTTTGCAGCATACGATGCACATCGCGTAAGTCTTTCACTGTTGTGCCCGCTAAATCAAAAATTACCAATTCGCATTTCATAATCAGCCATTTAGTGCAATGATAGGCCCTTACCCACATTTTTAAAATACATAGTTCGATTGTTAACCATTTAGTAATCTGTATTCAAAATGTATAACCATGACAAAGGGTAGTTTTGAAATTATTCAACCCATTAATCCAATGACCCGGGCAGAGGAAATTACAAATGAAATTTTTTCGTTATATCAACGATACGGCAATGCCGACTATATTGGTGAACCCGTATCGCAGCTCGAACACATGTCGCAAGCAGCACAACTTGCCATAGAAGGTGGTTACAATGATGAAGTGGTGATGGCTGCCTTCTTCCATGACATCGGGCACATTTGCATGCAGGTGCCCGCTTCGCACAGCATGGATGGATATGGCGTGAAGAGACATGAAAAAATTGGTGCTGACTATTTGCGACAGAAAGGACTGCCCAACCGCGTTGCCCTTTTGGTAGAAAATCACGTTCAGGCAAAGCGTTATCTTACTTTTAAGTTTCCAACCTATTATGAAAACCTTTCGGAGGCCAGTAAAAAAACGCTGGAATTTCAAGGAGGTATAATGAACCCACAAGAGGCTTTGGCTTTTGAAAGGGATCCCTTGTTCGAGCTGAGCATTTTAATGAGAAAATGGGACGAGGAAGCGAAGGAAGAATTTAAGATGATTATAGATTTGAACATCTTAAAACAAAAGTGTGTCAACTTACTTTCTGAAAATAAATAGAGTAAGACTCTTACCCGCAAAGAATATTACAAAGAAAAATCCTGCGCCAATATTGATTAACCCTCACTAACAGTTTAAAGTCTAGGTCTGATCAGCTTCCGGTGGCCCTAAACCAGAATCCAATTGATTTCACGCCAAATACTCCCTCACTTTTGCGTTGGTGGATTTTTGTACGCTTGCCCAATTTTGTTTTTTCGGGCTTATTGGTTCTTCGCTTTCTTCGGCATCCACAAAATAGGTAATAGCCTGCGGCACGGTGATGATCAAATTTTGCGTAGTGTACTTTTCCTTACGGAATTTTATGAAATCAGTAACAGAAAAATGATGGAGGAGCTCGGCAATGTCCCAAAAATCTTTCTTCTTGCCCCTACCCAATATGGCCTGCACTTTATGACTCACGTGATAGCATTGCTGGAGAAATACAACTCCTTTGATTATGATGAAGAATTTAGCATGAAACATGAGGAAAAATGGGGAAAGGATATGCACTATTTTTTAGAGTTAGAAGATGGCAATTTTGACTGGAAAAGCGAAAGGGACGATGAATTGGCAGAGGATAAACTTAAAAAGAGCAGGATGAGCATCTGAAAAATATAGAGGCTGCTGAACAATTAAGAAAAAAAGATTAGCCGAAGCTCTTGCAATAATGCAGCATGAGATTGACAATTGGTGGGATTAAAATGGATAATCCTTTTTTGATGGTTCTATCCTGAATGTTGTGGAAGAGTTTATCCTTCGGCTTCATGAACCACATAGTACATAGAAACATAGAAATGCACATAGGAAAAATGATCAAAACCTCCCTATGTGAAAACCCCTATGTATCTATTGTGCCTACGTGGTTCAAAATTTTGGAGGGGAGTCCATCTCCACAAAAATAAGGATAGAACCTTGTCGATGTTGGTTCAAAAAATAAAGTTGCATAGTTTTTTATGTTTATAAAAAAACTTACTGTACGAATTTAGGTGCTGTTAGCCTACATCGCAGTTTGGAA
>JANOQB010000171.1:0-1717 GCA_031422215.1 Cytophagales bacterium
CTTGTGATTATAGCCCTAAAAACAACGGACTGAAGTCCGTTGTTACAAAATTGACCGAGGCTACGCCTCTTTGTTATAAAAAGATGTGTGCATAGACAAGGGGCTTAAGCCCGTGGTAAAGTATCCCAAAATTTAAAAGGGACTTTAGTCCCTCAGCAAAACACCCCATGCAAAATGTTGAACCCAGACACATCAATTGGGTGACTCCAACAATCACGAATTTTTCTCGTGACGTCAGGTCTTCCGACCTGACGATCTAATTTCCGGAAGAATGTTTTTTCGTTTTGAGGTTCCTGTTGGAGTTAGGACACGTCAGGTCGGAAAACCTGACGGCACAAGGAATGAATCGTGCAGTTCCTTTACGGTATCACGATCTGCTTTTATCAATACAAGTTGCTCTTCAATGATGGACTGTTGGTCGTTGCTCAAATCGTCAACATTTATTTCCAGCACTTTTTTGTACGTGTTCACGGCCATCTCCTCACCCTGTTCGCACGAATTCAAGATTGTCTTGCGGTCTTTTCCGGCAAGGGCCGCTTTCACATCCATCCACACCCTGAAAACCTTTCCGGAAGTTTTGGTTCCCTCCGCAGGGGTGCCATCCAATTCCTCTACTTCTTCAACCAACTCCTCGTTGCACTCGCGGCTGGTTTGTGCAAGTTGGGCAAACAGTTCCTTCAGGTCTTCTTCTTCCGTTTCGTGGGCAGCGGTTTCATACCCCTCCATCCTGTCGTTGTTGATTTGGATCAGGATGTTCAACGTGTCAATTGCTTTTTTGTCTGTCATTTGATTTTCATTTAAACGTTACGCGAATTATTTACCAATGCTACAAAGCAGGTTACAATCATGCCAAATGTGCCGCACCCCGGTGCTGGGCGAAGATTAGCAGCAGGCCAAAAATTGGTTGTGTATATTTTTAACCTGCCTGTGGATTTTTTTCCCTTCATAGTGAAAAGTTTTATCGGATGTGAAAGCCTGTCGCCTTCGCCTTTGTTGCCTTTGTTGGTGTTCTTCACAGTGCTCTTCACCATAGTCGTTAACTTAAGGGAAATGGTTTTCAACTTTAGAACAATAAACTTTTATATGCCCCAGAGGGGCAGTCTGTTTGTAGAAAATATTTCTTTGTCAGCGATATTTGCCCCAGCGGGGCAACCTGATGTTAAAATTTATAAGATGGTCATATTGAATTTTACGATAGAGATTACAGGTTGCCCCGCTGGGGCAAATACCCGATATGAACTTCGTTCTACAAACAGGTTACGCCTCTGGCGTAATGCTAACTTCCTAAGTTAACGACTATGGTGAGGACACAGGCAACGGATGTTGGTTTTTTTGAAATAGGGAAACAAGTATCATAAAATATTTATTTGTATAGTAGCAAACTATTGAGAACAATTTATCCATGAACGACCGCCTTCACCATATTTACCAAAGCTACTCGCTACTGCTGCCAGAGGCTGTTGTCACCGTTGCGCTATTGATCACCATCGTTCTTGGCCTTGCACTAAAAAACAACCGCCATTTGTTTTTTCTTTTAAAGACGCTGGCATTTGTTGCCTATTCCGTTTCTATCTTCATTGTCATCCATCACCTGCCAGATGAAAGCTCCATTCTCTTCGGGGGCATGATGAAGGTGGATGAATTCTCCTCGTACTTCAAAATTTTGTTTTTGCTTGGCGGGATTTTGGGCGTGTGGATGTCGGTACCACAAAAAGAA
>JANOQB010000172.1:0-1858 GCA_031422215.1 Cytophagales bacterium
ACTATATTGAGTTCGTTGCTGACAAGTTCAATGGCTTTGTTCATGTTATCCACCGAAAGGTGCTCACCGCACAAGCTCAAAAAATGTTTCGTGCGCCCAGTTATAACGATTTCGGATTCTTCGATGGAAACAAATTTTATAACATCACCAATCAGGTAGCGCCACGCCCCCGAACAGGTGGAGAGCAACAGGGCATATTCTTTTCCTTCTTCCACCTCGTCAATCATCATGGTCTCAGCATCCGGCTTGATTTCACCCGAAGGCAAAAAATTCTTTTCATCGAAGGGAATGAACTCATAGAAGATGCCATTGTTGAGCACGAGCCTCATCGATTTGCGCTTGGGCATGGCCTGATAGGCCACAAACCCTTCGGATGCCAAATAGGTTTCGATATAATAAATAGCCCGGCCAAGCAGGCGTTCAAAACCTTTGCGATAGGGATCCATGGAAACACCGCCATGCACATAGATGAGCAAGTTGGGCCAAATCTCGTGTATGTGATCAACTTTGTAGAACTCGATGATGCGCTCCAACAAAATCTGTATCCAGGCGGGCACGCCTACCACAATGCCGATGTCCCAATCTTTTGCCTTCTTAACAATTTCATCCAACTTGCTTTCCCAATTTCTGTTGGAGGCAATTTTTTTTCCGGGCTTATAGAAATGTTGAAACCAGAACGGCAACCGGGCCGCTTGGATCCCGCTAAGGTCGCCTTCGAAGTAACTTCCTTTTTTATTTAAATGAGTACTGCCTCCAATCATCAAAATACCGGCCTCAAATACTTCTGCGGGCAAATCATATTTTGAAAGACTGATGATCTGCTGGATGCTGGTACGCTGAATGGCTTTCGTCATTTCTTTGGTTACCGGTATATGTTTGGATGAAGCCTCGGACGTGCCCGAACTAAGAGCAAAATATTTTATGCGCCCTGGCCAGCAAATATTCTTGGCTCCTTTCAACGACAACTGCCACCAATCTTTATAAATTTTATTGTAATCGTGAATGGGCACGCTCTCTTTATATGCGCGATAAAAATCTTTATGCCCTCTCCTAAATTGCTCTAATATTCGCTGGAAGTCATAATATTTGGCAAACTCGGTTTGGCTTGCCGTGATCATGAGTTCTTTGAGTTCTTTTTTTTGCAACTCGAAAGGTGAGGTAAACTCTTGCTCCAGGTTTTCGCGAAGTTTAATCCCATTTTTGAGCAACGTTCCAAGTATGGCCATAACTTTGTCTGAAAATCAAATTGTAAAAATACATAACGACTTCAAAAAATAAATGACCATTAAAAGTAGCATTAAAGATTTAAATCAGGAACTGCCAAAGGCAGCCAAGCTGATTGCCGTAAGCAAGACCCAGCCCATCGAAAAAATACAGGAGGCATACGATGCGGGGCAACGGCTCTTTGGCGAGAACAAGGCCCAGGAAATGATGGCCAAGCACGCGGCCTTGCCACAAGACATTGAGTGGCACATGATTGGGCACTTGCAAACCAACAAAGTAAAGTACATTGCCCCGTTTGTCGCGCTTATACACTCGGTGGATTCTTTAAAACTATTGGAGGAAATTGACAAGCAAGGAAAAAAAGCGGGCCGCATTGTTCCGTGCCTTCTCCAGGTTTACATCGCCAAAGAAGAAACCAAGTTTGGATTTGATGCGGAAGAAGTGATTTCATTATTGCAAAGTGGACTATCGCACCTAAAAAATATTGAGATAAAGGGCCTGATGGGCATGGCCACACTTACGCAAAATGAAGATATCATACGCAAGGAATTTCAGGCGTTGAAGAAATTATTTGATAGCCTTGGCCTGGCCAACCTTCCAGCCCATGTTACCATGAAAGAGCTTTCGATGGGCA
>JANOQB010000173.1:0-5693 GCA_031422215.1 Cytophagales bacterium
GGCAAATTGGCCGCGATGGCTTTCAACAACTGATACAACAAGATATAGACCTCGCGAGAATTTTATTCGACACGGTGGAGGCCACACCCGAGTTGGAAGCATTTATGTGTGGCCTTAGCATCACCACATTCCGGTATGTTCCATCGGAAATAAACGCCAGCGATCCATCGCAGCAAAATAACTTGAATGAACTAAACCAAAAAATCCTGAACAAACTGCAAGCTGGTGGTGAAGCATTTGTATCGAACGCGGTGATCGATGGAAAATTTTTGTTGCGTGCTTGCATTGTGAATTTTAGAACGAGGGAAGAGCATGTGAAATTATTGCCTGCGATTGTGGTTAGGATCGGGCGGGGGATAGTTGACAATTGATTTAAGTTTGGCAAAACGGTCGTGGCACACCCCTTCCCCAAAAATCCAATACAACCAATCATCACTTAACCAATTCATATAATTCAAATAAAGGAATATCTTGGAAGGAAAATTTCGTCCCTTCATCAAACTGTCCATCATGCACGAATCTTCTAACAAAACCATCGCTCAACAACTATTAAGCATTCCAGTGCTGGTGGCCGCACTTGGATACTTGGTTGACATGTACGATTTATTTCTGTTCAACATCGTGCGGGTGCCAAGCCTCAAATCGTTGGGGCTATCGGATGAAAACTTGTTGAGCCAGGGGATTTTTCTGTTGAACCTTCAAATGGCGGGCATGCTGATAGGCGGAGTGTTCTGGGGAATACTTGGCGACAAAAAAGGAAGGCTCTCTGTTTTGTTCGGTTCCATTTTAATTTATTCCATCGCCAACATTGCCAACGGATTCGTGACCACTGTGGAAGGTTATGCAGCATGGCGTTTCATTGCTGGCTTCGGCTTGGCCGGTGAACTTGGCGTGGGCGTTACCCTGGTAGTAGAAATCCTTCCCAAGTCAATCCGCGGTTATGGAACAACCTTGGTGGCCACGATGGGAGTGTGTGGTGCATTGCTTGCCTTTCTCGTTGTTCATTTTTTTGAGTGGCGTGCTTCTTACTTTATCGGGGGTGGGCTTGGGTTGTTGTTGATGGTGTTGAGGATCAAAGTTTTTGAATCGGGCATATACTTAAAACTAAAAGAGGAAAAGGTAAAGCGTGGCGATGTGTTCATGCTGTTCAATAATAAAGCCCGCATGTTAAAATACCTGAACGGCATTTTTATCGGCATGCCTATTTGGTTTGTTGTTGGCATCCTCATCACGCTCTCTCCCGAGATTGGAAGAGCGATGAAACTCGATCAGCCGGTGGATGCAGGCAAAGCAGTTCTGTTTGTATTTGCCGCACAGGTAGCGGGCAACTTAGTAAGCGGCTTTCTGAGTCAATATCTGCAGAGCAGGAAAAAAGTCATTTTCATTTTTATGCTTGCCTCTTTTTTCTTCGCGATGGTTTTGCTGCTCGCGCCCATCGAGAAAACTGCCATGTACTATATTTTATGTGGCTGCCTTGGTTTTTGCAGCGGCTACTGGACACTCTTCATCACCGTGGCTGCCGAACTTTTCGGCTCCAACCTCCGAGCCACCGTGGCAACCACAATCCCCAATTTTGTGCGCGCAACCATTATCCCGCTTAACGCGCTTTTTTTATTTTCCAAAGGTTACGTGGGCACTATCACCGGTGCTTTGATAACCGGATTCTTAACCTATGCCCTGGCCATGCTTGCCCTTGTTTTTTTGGAAGAGACATTTAAGAAGGACATGAACTATACGGAAGAAAATCAAAAATGAAAAGTAGGTCGTGTACTGAGAAGAATTGTATGCGGCATGGCCCAAATGCATCGGGGCCACAGGGCCCCGATTTAACGAGGGCTCTCGCAAAGCGGAGCTATACGCTGCAAGTCCTCGCTCCATCGCACACAACGCCAGCCCTTTGCTGTGGGCCTGCCTGCACGGTAGCCGTTTTGGCAAAGGCACGCTTTCCTCTGCTATCCCTTGCCGAAGGTTAACCCACCGAAATAAGTTTTGGGCAAAATGAACGGAACATCTTTCACCACAAGGGACATGGAATTGCGCGACATTTCCAACGCGATGAAATTATCAAGTGCCGAGGGCTGGAACCAAACTGAAAAGGATTGGAAACTATTGATTCAAAATCCTGAAAATGTATGTTTGCTTGTGGATGATTGTTCAAAAATAATTGGAACAACTACGGCCATGAATTATTCCAATCAAGTTGCCTGGATTGGTATGGTACTAGTGGACAAAGTATACAGACGGCAAGGTGTAAGTAAAATGTTGCTCACCGAAACATTTAAAAGAATTGAAGCATGCCCATCCATAAAACTTGATGCCACCCTAGACGGGCAGCAGGTGTACAAAAAATTTGGGTTTAAAGAAGAGTACACAGTTGACAGAATGGCGACTCCATCGTTCCACAATCATCTGATCGGGGAGGACGGTAATCTGGTGGTGCCAATTCAGGCGGAACACATCCATGATATTATTGCTTTTGATGAAACTGTTTTTGGAACGAAAAGGGGTGGGCTTGTAGAGGCACTTGTAACTCAATATCCCTATTATGCATGGCATGTGAGGGACAATAATAGAGTAAGCGGATTTGTACTAGGACGGGATGGCTTCAAGTTTCACCAGATAGGGCCACTATCCGCAAGAAATTTAACGGATGCCAAAATCCTTATTTCAAAAACGCTCCAACAACTCAAACACCAAGCCATAGTGGTGGACGTGCCAAGCGATAAAGTTGATTGGATAAATTGGTTAGCATCAATAGGGTTTTCCAAACAGCGCACCTTTGTAAGAATGTATAAAAATCAAAATACTTTTCCGGGTGTTCCTCAAAAACAGTTTTTGATATGTGGACCAGAGTTTGGATAGCAGTTTTAGAAATTGTCAATTGCAAAGAAATAATTTAAAGTACAGCACAGCCTAAACTCCTTCTTCCTCCAAAAATCCTTTCACAAATCCATCATCGGTCAGGTGAGGATAACTTTTAAGTATCCGCTCAATCTCGTTCATCTGTCCCTCCGAAAGTTCTTCTTCACGATTCAGGCACCAACGACCTTGCAGAAATCCCTGCCTCCGCAATATTTCATGGATGCCGGGAATGCACCCTTTGAAATTATTCTTCGCATCAAAAATGGCCGCGTTCATATCGGTCACTTCAATGCCTTTGGTCAATAATTTTTCAACACCAGCATAACTGTTGGCTGTGCACACTTTTATTTCATTCAACAGTTCAACTGCCTTTCTTGTCCAAACAGCCCAATGCCCAAGCAAACCACCCACAAATCGTTTTTCAATTTTTTCCTCATTCACTAAAAATTGATAAGGCGTGATCAGGTCGGCAACAAGGTTGTCGTCATTGCCGGTGTAGAGGGCTATGTTATATCTTCTTTGGCTATGACAAACAGCCCTTACCACATCAAGCGTTTGGTAGCGGTTGAAGGCGGCAATCTTTATCGCGTGCACATTGGGTATTTCCACAAAGTCGCGCCAAAATTCATAGCTGAGTGTGCGGCCACCGGCTGCGGGCTGTAAATAAAATCCAAACAGAGGAATAATGTTGGAAATTGTTTCAGCCCTTTTGATGAGTTCCCTTTCCGAAAGACCGGCCAATCCTCCCTGGCTCAACAACCCAAGATGATAGCCATGCTTCACTGCAAGTTCCGCTTCATGGGTTGCCTGATCGACAGGGCCACAGATGCCGGCCACTTTGATGAACGGACGTTTCAACGAAGCCTTGTCAATTTCATCCGAGGCAACCTTCAACACTTTTTCAAACAAGTTTATTTTGGGATTTCTTATTTCAAACTGTGTGCTATGAACGCCAACGGCAACACCACCCGCACCACTTGCCAAATAGTATCGGGTAAGCAGTCGTTGATGTATTTCATCCAATTGCAGTTCAGGTGTAAGTGCCAACGGATGGGCTGGGATAACGCAGCCTTCGTTCAACAATTTTATTATGGATGGATGCAAGGGTTTATTCACTGACATAAAAATCAGAATTTTCCTTTCCTTTCAGAAAAATGTGTCGGTTTATTCCATGTTTCGCCTCCCGCTTCCAGCCACTCCAAAATAATTTCCATCATTTGTTTCAAAGAAACCTTAGGGCGGCCAAAAAGCCGCATTGACTCAGATGCGTTGGACAACAAAGAAGTGGGCTGTTCTTCATTTACAAATTCCGGTGTTGACCCAATCATGCCTCCAAATTGCTCAGCCACCCATCGCACCGACAGGATTTCTGGACCTGTAACATTTAAGATTTTTGATGGCACACTGCAGTGATGGAGCGAGCGTATTGCAATGTCATTGGCATCGCCCTGCCAAATTACGTTCACGCTTCCCATGGAAAGGTCAATGGGTTTTTTATTTTTGACAGACGTTGCAATGTCGAGCAATACACCATAGGTTACATCATTGGCATAATTGAGCCGATAAATTAAAGTAGGTATATTGTTTTGCAAAGCGAAGTATTGAAAAACCCGTTCCCTCCCCAGGCACGATTGTCCATACTCCCCGATGGGTTCCGGGGGCAAAACTTCCGTAGCACCGTCTTTTGTAAACGGATAAACATTGCCCGTGGAGAAGACAACGATGCGTGAGTGTTTGAATTTCTGGGCAACCCTTCCTGGCAAGTAAGCATTCATGGCCCATGTTAACGGTTCGTTGTTGCGGGTGCCAAACTTGGTGCCGGCCAGGTAGAGCACATTATCAACTTCGGGGAGTGCTTGAAGCTTTACATCGTCCAGTAAATCTATAGCAATCGTCTCGATTCCTTCGTGGCGCAGCTGATCTTGTAAACCCGGCTCAGAAAACCGGGCAACAGCAACAATTTTTTTATTTGCACCGGCCTTATCCACCGCTTGCTTCGCTAACCGGGAAAGAGCAGGCCCCATTTTTCCACCAGCCCCCAAAATGAGTATGTCCCCTTTTAGTTTGCCGATATCGGAAACCAACTCATCCGATGGCTGCAACAATGATTGGTATTTTTTTTCGAGTTCGTTAAGCATGCTAGCTGGTAGATTTATAAAAAAAATCTGAGCCTCATCTCAATGTAGCACAAAAAAAGGCAAACCAAAATAAATTCTGATTTGCTAAATACCTTCAACCCAAACCCTCTAATGTTGGCGATTGGAACTATATACTAGTTTAAAATTAGATGGCGGTGTGTCCTTCTATACTTTTAAGTAAACCTTGAATTGCGTTCCCTTGTCTAACTGGCTTTCCACCAAAATCTTTCCTCCCGCATTATGAACAATTTCTTTTACTAAATATAATCCTATGCCTGAACCTTCAATGGCGTTTTCTAATCTGTAATACTTTGAAAAGATTGCTTCAAATTTACTTTCGTCAATACCCATACCATTATCTTTTACTGATATGATTATAAAATCATTTTCTTTGTTGGTAGTAACAATAATTTTAGGTTGTCGTTCTGTAGCCTTAAATTTTATGGCATTGTTAATCAAGTTATAAATAATCGTTCTTAATTTTCTTCTGGAAAAAGTGATTTCTGAAATATCAATTTCACTTGTGATTATTGCATTTGCGGCAATAATATTATCACTTAACGTAAGTCGAACATCTTCCAATATATGTTCAAAATTTAGAAGTTCTTCTGCGACTTTATATTTATAGTCATCCTTTCTAACTTCGGTTAACTCATTAATGAGTTTGTGCATTTTTGTTAAAGCACCGTCAAC
>JANOQB010000174.1:0-3004 GCA_031422215.1 Cytophagales bacterium
TATTAAACTGAAGATCAATTTGATAACAGATATCTGAAATCTCCCGACAAGTTTTCCAATCAGGTTTTTCATTCATGAGAATAAGGAGGTCGAAATCAGAATCTGAATGCGACATACCTTTTGCACGAGAACCAAATAGTACTAATTCTTTAAAGCTTTCTCCGAATCTTTTTTGAAGGAGGTTTCGAAGCGTTTCCAGTATTAGTTCCTTACTATGCGTCATAGCGTGTTTTCTTTAAAGATAATACCTTAAATATCCCATAACTTACTCCAATAATCAAAAAATAAATCGCGGCAAGCTTCGCATTATAAATTGCCATGGCCACAAAAGAAAAGGAGGCAATGACCAAAGCCACCAAAGGAAAAACCGGATATAGGGGAACACGAAAGGGCCTGGCCAAACCGGGCTCGCTGGCGCGGAGGCGGATCAACGATAGCATGGAGATAATGTAAAGTGTGAGAGCACCAAACACAGAGATGGTAATGATGTCGCCCGTCTTGCCGGAAAATAATGCAAGCATACCCAAAGCCATATTCACGAGCAATGCGTTGGCAGGGGTTCTAAACGTTGGATGCACCTTGCCGATCCATGCCGGGCCATAGCCCACACGCACAAACTCAAACGTAGATCGCCCGGCCGCGAGCATCAACCCGTGAAAGGAGGCGATCAAACCAAAAATACCAACCACCAACAAGATCTTATAACTCAACGATGTGCTGCTAACAATAAATCCAAGAGCCAATGGCAGCGGGGAATCGGAAGCAGAGCCATCCTCTTTAAAAACAATGGCCTCCCACCCTGCCACACCCACGGAACTGATGAACGTGAGCAGGCACAAAACCACTAAGGTGACAATGGCCGATCCAAACCCAATCAATATCGTGCGTTTGGGATTGATGGCTTCCTCGGCTAAGTTGGCTACCCCCTCAATGCCAAGGAAAAACCAGATCGCGAAAGGTATGGCCGCAAACATTCCGGCATAGCCAAACGGAAATGCATTTTGCTGTAGGTTGGCAAGTTGAAACTTGGGGAGCGCGATCGCACTAAAGAACAACAGGGCGGCCACTGCCAAGATAGTAATCACCAGCTCGAAGGTAGCGGCCACCTTCACACCATACATATTCAGCGCTAGGAAAATGCACCACGCAAAAACAGCTATGGCCAATATAGGAATGTTGGGGAAAAAAATATTTCCGTACGAACCAATGGCAAATGCAATGGCCGGTGGGGCAAAGATGAATTCGATGTTTTGCGCCATGCCCGTAATAAAACCGATGTCCCTGCCAAAAGCCCGGTTGGCATAATCAAATGCACCACCTGATTTAGGGATGGAGCATGCCAGTTCGGTATAGCTAAATGTAAATGTGATGTAGAGAATGATGATGAAGAAAACGGCAATGGCCAAGCCGAGGGTCCCGCCTTTCTCGAGGCCGAGGTTCCACCCAAAAAAATTACCTGAGATAACGTAGCCCACACCCAGACCCCACACCATGGCAGGAGTAAGCGAACGCTTCAGTTGTGACACCATTGAGTTAATTTTAGGAATAGTATCTAACAAAGTGATTTTCCAACTTCAACATTCAAACTTCGTTAATCAAACTTCGTTAATCATAATTCGATATTCTAATTTGAATTTAGATTGATGGATGTATTAGGCATTGGGCATTAGGACCTGGAGAATTTCAATCCTTCAGTACCCTCATTTCTACCCTTCGGTTTTTGGCTCTTGCCTCTTCGGTATTTTCTTTAGCAATAGGCTGAGTTCCTCCAAATGCTTTTGTGTTTACACGGCCTTTGTTGATGCCATTTGATGTGATGTATCTTTTCACAGCATCCACTCTTGCCTGCGAAAGTTTTAGGTTCGACTCCGGTTTTCCCTGGTTATCGGTGTGGCCCTCTAATTGTATTTCTACTTTTTGATTTTCCTTCATCATGGCCACCAGTTCATCCAGTTCTTTAAATGATTTTGGATTGATCACCGCTTTGCCTTGCTCGAAGATGAGGTGATTGAGTACTACAGTTTGGCTTTTGGAAGTTAACCCGATATTACGCTTGATCACATTGTTAACTGCCTCTTTGGGATCGACAATAACGGTGCGCGGGATATAGCCTTCCACTTCAGCCGTGATCTGGTATTTGGCCGAACCAAAAATTGAAAATGAATAGGTGCTGTCGTTGAACGAACCTGAAATACCTCCGGTAGGATAGCTGTGATAGATGATTTTTGATTTCAGAAGTTTTCCGTTGATCGCGTCTTCCACATTTCCCGTTACCGTGATTGTCTGGGCAAACCCTGCAAAGGAGAACAATACAAGAAGCGCAGTGAACAGTTTTTTCATTTTACAAAGCACATAAAAAGAAAAGGAAGAACCAACTAAACTTAAGGCCCACTTTATCAAAGGGTGCATTTCAAAATGTTCATGCTCTAAAAACCTTGGAGGTCTTACTGGAATTGTGTGACATTTTGAAATGTAACCTTATCAAAAATGCAATTGCCGCTAAGCTATAAAATGCTATATTCGAGGTAACAAAAATCAAACCGAGATTCTTCCATGAGCTTCAGCAATCCAGCGTTTATTGTTCAGCTGTTGACAGGAACCATATTTATTGTAGCTGGAATGATCATGCTCAAATGGCCTCCCAAAAAGATAAATTGGATTTATGGATACCGCACGATGAGTTCAATGAAGTCGCAGGATAGGTGGGACTTTGCCCAGCGATATTCAGCGAAAGAAATGATCCGGTTTGGAACCATTCAACTAATGATTTCCCTATTAAGTTTATTTTTCAATCCAAAAGAAGGCATCGGTACGGTTATTAGCCTTGGGCTTTTGATAGCTTTCACACTTGTGATTATTGCAAAAACTGAAAGGGCAATCAAAGAAAAATTTGTTTCTTGATTTAGATTGATAATTTAAATTACCTCTTATGAAATACACATGTTTACTGATCATCGCGCTCATCAGTTGCCAAACCGCGTTGGCTCAAACTCCCTCCACCGAC
>JANOQB010000175.1:0-6908 GCA_031422215.1 Cytophagales bacterium
CAAAAAACCTTTGGCAAATTGCCTTCCGGAAAACGCCTTGAGCGCATCATGCAATCGCCTAACTACCGCGATGGAAGTTTTCAAAATGTGGAGAAAACGGAGATGATGGCCGAAAATGTTTCGTACCCAAAATTGATGTACAACTTTTTGTTCGCAACAATTACCGGCAGCGAACCAACACAACTTCTGCCTTCCATCAAAACAGATTTAAAATCCCTTTCATCCGGTGAGCCAGTAATCGTTTGGTTTGGGCACTCCTCTTACCTGATCAAAATTGATGGGAAAAATATTTTGGTTGATCCTGTTTTCAGCGAGCGAGCATCGCCCGTTCAATATGCGGGTTCTAAAAACTTTCCGATCCATTCGCCCTACTCGATCGATGATTTTCCGGATATTGATGTGGTCATCATCACACACGATCACTACGATCACTTAGACTACAACAGCATACTTAAGCTGAAGACAAAAGCGAAACTTTTTTATACATCGCTGGGCGTGGGGTCGCACTTAGAATATTGGGGAATTGACTCCACCAAAATAATAGAATTTGATTGGTGGCAATCGGAACAAATAGTTGAAGGCATGGAATTGATTGCAACCCCTGCACGGCATTTCTCCGGTCGCGGCTTCACGCGGAACAAAACCCTTTGGTCATCTTTCGTATTGAAAACTAAAAACAAGAAAATCTTTATCGGGGGCGATTCGGGTTATGATGCTTCCTTTAAAACCATTGGTGAGAAATACGGCCCCTTCGATTTATCGATTTTAGAATGCGGCCAATACAATCCGCAGTGGCCATTCATCCACATGATGCCTGAGCAAACTGCACAAGCCGCCATCGATCTTGGAGGCAAGGTATTGCTGCCTGTGCATTGGGCCAAGTTTAAGTTGGCACTTCATTCCTGGAAGGAACCTATCGAGCGTGTTACCAAAGAAGCCGAACTTCTAAAATTAAATGTGACCACTCCGTTGATCGGTGAAGTGGTGCGGCTGGATAGCCCCGTTCATAAAACGAGATGGTGGGATGGGATAAATTGAAATGCACCCACTGCTTTTGTCAGACTACCATACTACCTTATAGGTCTCCATCCCAGCAAGCCGCATTCAAAATGATACCATCACAATCCTTACTTTTGCACTTCACTTGTAAAATGAAACAACTTACCCTTCGCATCCTCTCTCATCGGTTTGGCCTTTTTGCCCTCATGGTTTCCTTGCTGCTGATCGTTTCGCTATCGGTGCGCATTGCCTTACTCATAAAATCTTCCGGCAATATCGATTTCACCTTCCTTAATGTAGCAGGCATTTTTGGTATTGGATTATTCTTCGATCTGGTAAATGCCAGTTATTTTATCATACCTTTTGTGGTTTATGTTTGGTTGATTCCCGATCGGATTTTTGTCAAGCGATGGCATAAAACATTAACCTATTTTATCTTTTTCCTTTTTACCGCTGCCATTCTCTTTGATGCCGTATCGCAATGGTTTTTTTGGGATGAATTCAGCGCGCGCTTCAATTTTATTGCCGTTGACTATCTTGTTTACACTACCGAGGTTGTGGGCAACATCCGGCAGTCGTACCCCATCGAATGGATTGTTGCCATCATACTTATTGTTTCGTTGGCAGTGGTTTATTTACTTCGCCCCTATATCGATCTATCTTCTTCTCATTCATTTCGCTTCAAACGAAAAACACCTTTTGCGGTAGGCTTACTTTTGCTTCCGATTATTTTCTATTTTTCTGTCAACAATAAATTGCACCGCTTCAGTGCCAATGCATTTGTCAATGAACTTTCGGGCAATGGACTTTACGAATTGTTTGCCGCCTACTTGAACAATGAACTCGACTATGAGCAATTCTATTCCAAGGTTGACAATGCTCAAGCCTCTAAACTTATCCGACACCTTGTAAAAACACCGGAAAGTGAATTTGTAAACTCCGATCCATTTAGTATTGAAAGAAAGATTACTGGCAAAGGCGAGGAAAAAAAAATGAATGTTGTTTTAATAAGCGTAGAAAGTTTTAGTGCCGACTTCATGAAGATGTTTGGCAACACCGAAAACATTACGCCATACCTTGATTCACTGGCGCAACACAGTCTCGTGTTCACCAAGTTGTACGCCACTGGCACACGCACCGTGCGTGGCCTTGAAGCCCTCTCGCTTTGCGTGCCTCCCACGCCAGGTCAAAGTATTGTTCGCAGGCCCAACAACGAAAATCTTTTCACCCTCGGAAAAGTTTTTGATGAGAAAGGTTACGAAAGCAAATACATATATGGCGGTTATGGATACTTCGATAACATGAACGGTTTTTTCTCGGCAAACAATTATACTGTGGTGGACCGCAATGCCTTGGCCGAAGAGGATATCGATTATGAAAACATTTGGGGCGTGGCCGATGAAAATTTGTTTACGCTTGCCATGCGCGAAATCGATAGGACAATAAATTCAGGCAAGCCAATCTTTGCCCAGGTGATGACAACATCCAATCATCGCCCTTTCACCTACCCCGATGGAAGGATCGATATCCCCTCGCACACCGGAAGGGCGGGTGCCGTAAAATACACCGACTATTCGATCAACAAATTTTTGAGGGAAGCCCGAAGCAAACCGTGGTTTGACAGCACTGTGTTTGTGATTGTTGCCGATCATTGCGCATCCAGCGCGGGAAAGACTGAATTGCCTGTAAACAACTATCACATCCCAATGATGATCTATTCCCCGGCCCTTATTGCACCCGCAAAAATGGAAAGGCTCATGAGCCAAATTGACGTAGGGCCTACCCTACTAGGACTATTAAACTTCTCCTACACCAGCAAATTTTTTGGCTATGATATTTTTAAACTAGAGCCAGGCCGCGAGCGGATTTTTATCAGCACCTACCAAAGCTTAGGCTATATTCACAACAACAAAATGGTGCAGCTCGATCCACAACAAAAAGTAAACACCTACAACCTGAACTTCTCAGATGCATCGCGTGTCAAAATAGAAAACGACCGGGCCGAAATAGATGATGCCATTGCGTGGTATCAATGTGCGAGCTATGCATTTAAGAATGGCTTGATGAAGTAGGGGAATTAGGAGATAGGAGATGGGAGATTGGAGACATTTGTAATTGATCTTGAGTTTGAATTTAGAAGTCAGAATTTAGAATTTGAGATAAGCGGAGTTTGTGTTTGATTGAGAGTTTAATAGTCAGGAATTTAGAAGTTTGGAGTTGCCTGTTTTGAGTTTGAATTTAGAGGTTCAGTTAGTAGTAATATCCCAACAAGTTCCAATAGTTTAGTTGCCACAACAAAAGCGTGCATGCAACTCCAAAAAATGAATAGCTAAGGCGGTCCAATACTTTACCTACTTTGTTCGCCCAGATCATAATCACAAAATACCAAACGAATACGGTAAAAAATGTGGCTACCAAAGGAAAGGCCAACGCTATTTTTACAGCAGTGGGTACACCATACACAATGGCATTGGGCTCGCCCATACCCAAACCAAAGATGATGAAGAAAAGGAAAAAGCAAAGTGCAGCACACCACGAGGTAAGTCTTGCCGATAATGGAATTTTTCGCGCAGAATTGATTTCTCGTTTATAATCTTTGCGTATGTAATATTTTAGTGGGCCGCCAATCAACGTGAGCAAAATAAGAATGATTGATACCATTAGCATGGTGTAATGAGCAGTCGAACTGTGTATGCCCGTTACTTTATCAAATGCCACAATAGGCAACGAGCCCATAAACATTCTTTGGATGTTTCCATCACTTCCTCTTTTAAAATCAATTGTTTCGGAGGTGTGCTCTTTGCGAAAGGTGAGGCTATCAATTGGCACCCAGGTATCAGCATTGTCACCTGCAAATCTCGTTTTTAATTTTGACTCTTCGGTAACACTTACTTTCCCTCGGCTGAACAATGAGGCCATCTTGGTGAGATCGGTATAAGCAAACCTATTTACACGATATTCACCCGCAAACTTTCTTAAATAATCACTAGAAAGTTTGATCGAAGGTTGCAATGTATTTTTCTCGGGGAAGTAGCGGTCCATAAACGCTTCCAAAACCTCGCTGTAAGTACCACCTCCGTTTTCAGAATTGAAAGAAATAAAAAATCCTACTTTGTGCGTGGGCAACAGTGCCATCACCGAATGAAACCAAAACGTATCGCCTCCATGCCCGATCACCTCTTCCCCATTCTGGCTCATGTCCATAAATCCATAGCGCATCGGATTTACATTTTTTGTATGTCGGAATGCCGGGCTTTGCATGAGCTTTGCTGTCGCGCTATCTAAAATTGAAGCTCCTTCAAAAAATCCCAATTGCAAATGAGCCTTCATAAAGTTGGCCATATCAATAGCTGTGGTAGCGGCAGCACCTACGGAGGCTAGCGGAACAAACTCAAAAGGTTTTTCTTTAAACTCTCCACCAGAAAATACATAACCTTTCGACATATTCCTTTTAAAACGGCCAGGTAGTGGCTGCCGAAAAGTTGTGGATGGCATCGCCAACTTGTTCAAGATATTTTGCTCTACATATTCAATCCAATTTTTTCCCGAAACCTGTTCTACCATATAGGCCGCCATACCCGTTCCATGATTGGAATAGGAAGCCACTTCACCTGCAGGCCAAACTCTTGCTGGGATTTCCTTCATTAAAATTTCACTCAACCGTGTCACCTTAGAAGAATCTTTTGAGAAGAGGCCGATCACTAAATCTTCAAAACCTGGAGTGTGCGTCATCAAATGTTTCAATGTGATGGGCTCTTTAAAAGTATCGGGAATTTTGAAATCTTTCAGATATTGGTTTATGTCTGTATTCAAGTCAAGCTTACCTTGTTGCACCAATTGCATCACGGATGTCCAAACAAATAATTTGGAGATGGAGCCAATGCGAAAAAGTGTTTCCCCAGCATTGACCGGTATTTGATTTTTTACATCTGAGAATCCATAGCCTTTGGCCAATAGTATTTTTCCATCCTTCACTATGCACACCGTGGCACCTGCTATGTGCTTATCGCGAAGGTGTGTTTCAATAACACCGTCCATAAAATAAAGTGCGTTGAGTGAATCTAATGGGGACTGTGCTTTGCTCAGAACACTAAAGGCAAGCATAGCGATCAGCAACAAAGGTTTTTTCATAGCATGAGAGGGATTATCATTAAAGATAACAAAATTTCAGATGCTGGATTCCAGCATCAAGCATCCAGAATCATCTATCCAACCAATCTTTAAACTCCTGAACTCGCTCGCGCGCAACGATAATGTCTGAATCGTCAGAGGTTTTTAACACCAGCTTCAACCGGGAATTGGTGTAGCTGATCATATCCTGAATAGAGTCTGCTGCTACTAAATATTTTCTATTGATTCGAAAGAAACGGTCTGGGTTAAGAAGTCCATCCAATTGCTCGATCGTGAAATCCAAAATATGTTTGCGCCCGTCCTTGGTTTGTGCGAACGTGGTTTTCTCAAGGCTAAAGAAAAAAATAATGTCCATGACTTCCACGGACTTCAAATGCTCACCCACTTTGATCACAAAACGCTCTTTATATTTTTTGGTGAGCATTTGCACGGCAAGGCCAATGTTTTCTATCGCCTTCTCTGACAAAGAATTTTTCACCCCGGCCAGTGAATCCAATTTTTTCAAGGCTGCACGCAGTTCCCTTTCATCCACCGGCTTAAGGATGTAATCAATACTGTTCACCTTAAAAGCCTTGAGGGCATACTCGTCATACGCGGTTGTAAAAATAACCGGTGAGGTTACATCACATTGGTCGAAAATCGAAAAACTGATTCCATCCGCTAATTGAATATCGAGTAGGATAAGGTCTGGTGCCGGATTTGATCGCAACCAATGCACTGCGGACTTCACCGTATCAATTTTAGCCAATACCCTACCATCTGGAACAATTGCTTTTATCAATTTTTCCAATAGCACGGCCGCTTGTGGTTCGTCTTCTATCAGCAATACAGTCATTGCTCTTTATCGATTTCTATAAGGGGGAGTCTTACAATAAATTTCCCATCTCCTTCTTGTATTTCCACGGGTTTGGAACTTAAAAACTTATACCTGCTTTGTATGTTCTCAAGGCCAATCCCATTCGAAGGTTCTCCCAACGTTGTTTTGAGTTGAAGATTATTCTCAACCGCTACATACCCATCGTGTTCAACTATTCTTATCCTCAGCGGATCAGCTTTAGAAACGATATTGTGTTTGATTGCATTTTCAATAAGCAGCTGAAGTGCCAGAGGCGCAACCTTCGATAAGATTGATGTAACATGGATTTGCACATCGAGGTTTTCCCCAAATCGAATTTTCTGCAAGAAAAGATATGACTCCAAAAACTTCAATTCTTCCTCCAATGTTACAACCTCCTTGCTTTGTGTGTCGAGCACATAGCGATACACTTCAGAAAGTTGCTTGATGAATTTTGCCGCCTTGTCCTGATCTTCATATACAAGGTTGGTCAACGCATTTAAACTGTTAAACAGAAAATGCGGGTTTACCTGGCTCTTTAAACTATTGTATTGTGCTGTGATGTTTTCCTTCTGAAGCCTCTCAGAATCAATAGCGGCTTGCTTCCAACTTAACAGGAACCCACGGCTTGTCATAAATAAGGTAATGATAAATGCAGTGATCACCGTTCCGTAAAGCATACCCATTACACCACCAATGTTCACCCCAAAGCCGTTTTCAAAAGCAGTGACCAGAATTGAGATGGTAGCAATTGTATAGACAAGCATGGCTACAATTCCAAACACAAATCTTTTTACAGGCTCCTTTGTCCACGAAATTTTTTCCCATGTTCAACCCACTCCTTTTGCTTTCCCCGGAGGTCCGCGCTGCCTTGCAAGAAAACCGCCCCGTGGTAGCCCTTGAAAGCACGATCATCGCTCACGGGATGCCCTATCCCCAAAAT
>JANOQB010000176.1:0-5770 GCA_031422215.1 Cytophagales bacterium
CCTTTTTATTTATCTTGTCCCCATGAAAAACCAAATCCTCTTCTCCATTCTTTTTCTGGCACTGACCGCACAAGCTCAGCGCCCCATCACACCATCTGACATTTATAAGATCCGATCCATTAGCGACCCGCAAGTTTCCCCCGATGGCAAATGGGTGGCCTATGTATTATCCACGCCCGACTCTGTCAAAGACAAATCGGACAGCGACATCTGGATGATCAGTTGGGATGGCAAGGAATCCATAAAACTTACAGCCAGCAAAGAAGGTGAAAGCCGCCCGCGATGGACGCCCGATGGAAGGTATCTTACTTTTCTTTCATCGCGTTACGAAACAAAAAAATCGCAGATATGGCGCATGGACCGTAGAGGTGGAGAAGCCGAAAAACTGACCGATCTTAAATACAGCATCAGCGATTATGTGTGGAGCCCAGACTCCAAAAAAATTGCATTGATCATTAAAGATCAGGAATCGAAAGAGGAGGAAGAAAAGAAAGATAAGACGGCCAAGCCCATCATGATAGACCGCTATCACTTCAAACAAGATGGAGCCGGCTACCTTGAGCGCAAGCGCAATCATCTTTATGTGTTTGATGTGGAAACAAAAAAATTGGATACGCTCACCACCGGGGATTTTGATGAAGGCAATCCTGCATGGTCGCCCGACAGTAAGAAAATTGTTTTTGTAAGCAACCGCACTGCCGACCCCGACCGCAACGGCAACAGTGATATTTGGGTGATGGAGGCAAAAAAAGGTTCGCCCCTAAAACAATTGACCACATGGCAAGATAGCGACACCAGCCCCGCGTGGAGCCCGGACGGAAAATGGATTGCGTATCTGAAATCGCAAACGCCCGAATATGATATTTACGACCAAGCCCAACTGGCTGTGGTCCCATCCGAAGGGGGAACACCAAAAATCCTAAATGCAACATTGGACCGCGATGTGTCGGCACCGCGTTGGTCTGCCGATGGCAATTCTGTGATGACCGTTGTGGATGATGATCGCAGGAGTCATATTTTTTCCTTTGATCACAATGGAAATAAAAAAGCGATAACTACAGGTGACCGTACTTTCAATTCATTGCAACGGGCCTTTGGCCCATCATGGGTTGCCATGTCGAGCGATCCTGTCACTCCCTCTGAAATTTATGCGATTGAAAATGGAAACGCGCGCAGGCTCACACACATCCACGATGAGTTTTTGAAGCCGTTAATGTTAGCGTCCGTGGAAGCGTTCGATTCCAAAAGCAAAGACGGCACCAACGTGGGCAACATGCTGTTTTGGCCTGTGGGCAAACCGAAAGACCAAAAGCTGCCAACTATTTTTTGGATACATGGCGGGCCCACCGCACAAGATGATTTTGGATTTGATTTTATCCCACAGGTTTTTGCAGCACAAGGCTATGCAGTGGCAACAGTAAACTATCGCGGAAGTAGCGGAAAAGGTTTTGCTTTTAGCAAGGCCATATCGGGCGATTGGGGAAACAAGGAAGTGATGGATATTATTGGAGCAGTGGATCATTTGATAAAAACCGGAAAGGCCGATGCGGATAATTTGATAATTGGTGGATGGAGCTATGGTGGCATACTGACTGATTATGTAACGGCAACAGACCCGCGCTTTAAAGCAGCAGCCAGTGGTGCAGGCAGTGCTTTGCAGTTGTCCTTGTATGGAACGGACCAATACACCATTCAATACGAAACCGAGTTGGGTGTGCCTTGGAAAAATATGGACAAGTGGATGAAAGTTTCTTATCCGTTTTTGAATGTGGAGAAAATAAAAACCCCCACGCTCTACATGGTGGGTGAAAAAGATTTTAATGTTCCAGCTGCGGGTGGCGAGCAAATGTACCAGGCGCTGAAGTCGCTGGGCGTGCCCACGCAGTTTGTTATTTATCCGGGCCAGAACCACGGCATCTCCGTGCCGAGTTATCAAAAGGACCGGTTGGTGCGCTACTTAGATTGGTTTGGCAAATACACCAAGACAGACAAGCTGAAAGAGAAACTTCCTGCGAAGAAGTAGGGGGTTAAGTCAGCTTTACTCAATGCCCTCATTTCCACTTTCGAATACGACACCCAGATTTATCGGGGCAGGTCTTTATTTGGGTGTATGACAAATTGCACTGGATTAAAAACAATAGCCCATTATCAGAAACCAAATCCCATGCAGAAGACAAATCATTGATCGAAAATGAAATTGGTGGAGCATTGAGGGCAATAGATTTTATTTACAAAGAAGCGGGAGTCAATCGGCCATTGAAATCTGCGGACAGCAAAACCGACAATCAGAATAAAACGGATTATAGAAATCAGGTGAACAAAGTTGCCAACGCCATTGTTAATGAAGTCCATGTCCCTAAAAAATCTTAGCTTTAGCAAAAGACCTTTGTAAAAAGCATGTTATTAAAAAGCTTTGTTGGTTGTGTTTTCTTTTTGCTTGCAGGCATTGCAACCTGCCAGGCTCAAGTGCTGGGCTTTTCCCTTCCGCCCGGAAAATCCAAAGTCCAGTTTCCCATTGAAGTGCACAACAACTTGGTGGTTATGCCCATCATTTTAAATGGGCAATTGCCGCTGAAATTTATTCTCGATACCGGTGTGCGCACATCCATACTTACCGAAAAAGCATACAGCGATATACTCAATCTGCCCTACTCGAGAAAGTACACCATCTCCGGGCCTGGTGGCGAAAAAACAATTGAAGCATACATTACCAACAACGTAACCTTAGATATGCCCGGTGTGCACGGCCAGGGCCATGCCATGTTGGTGCTGGAAAAAGATTACCTCGAATTGCGAAATTATCTGGGCACCGATGTGCATGGCATTTTAGGATACGAATTGTTCAGCCGTTTTATTGTAAAAATTGATTACGAGAGAAAACAACTTACCATCATGCTGCCAAACCGCTTCAGGCCAAACAAAAGACTGGAGTGGTTGCCCATCACGGTGGAAGACACCAAACCGTATGTGATCGTGGGCCTGCAAATGAACGATACCACATCGCTATCGGCAAAACTATTGGTGGACAGCGGGGCAAGCAACGGCATTTTTTTAGAGACGAGTTCCAACAGCAAAATCATCATTCCCAAAAAAAATGTGAGCACCATTATTGGAAGAGGGCTTGGTGGGGAAATCACTGGCCAAATAGGTCGGATAAAAGCGTTGGAGTTGGGCCATTTTTTAGTGCCCAACGTGATGGCCAATTTTCCCGACCCAAACTCATACATAGATTCCATCAAAACAAGCCGAATGGTTTTTCGCAATGGCTCCATAGGTGGTGAGATGCTAAGCCGTTTCACGGTTACGTTCAACTTTCCAGGAGAAAGGATGTACCTCAAAAAGAATTCTTCTTTCAAAAAAGATTTTTATTTCAACTTGAGCGGGCTGACCGTGAGGGCACGTGGGGCGAAACTGTCCACCTTCGAGATTGCAGATGTGCGAGAAAATTCATCTTCATCAAAAGCAGATGTTAGAAAAGGCGACAAGATCATTACCGTGAACGGAATCGCCACCGAAGATTTGGACCTGAACATCATCAACGGCTATTTAAACTCAAAGCCGGGTAAAAAAATTTCTCTTAAAATACTGCGTGATGGTATTACGCTAAAAAAAGAATTCAGATTGGAAAATGTTATTTGAAATAGGAGAGAGCCAATTTTTTTAGTTTGCCTTTTCTCTTGCGGTATGATTCCTGCAAAAACAATAAAGTTTTTCTGAACTTGACCGAATTTAACAAAGCCTTGTAAAGCGAATCGGCCGTCATGGTGTTCTTGAGGATGTAGTTCATAACATCCCGGTTTATCGATTCCCGATAATTGGAATTTTTGATTACCGTGATTGGTATGTTGCGCGTTTTGCGATGGTGGATAAGTTTTTGTACTGCGGCATCCATGGCCTCCTGGCCAATGTTGTCGTCAATAATTATAAAAGCTGGCCGAAAACGACCCAATAGTTTGATGATGCCCGAAAGATCAAAAGCGATTTCGGTGACAAGAGTAGCTTGTTGTATTTTTTTTAATGTCTCAAAAACAACGGCCAAATCCGATGGGTTGTTGCCAACCAACATGATGTTCAAATCGCCTGCCCGCAAATTCACTTCCCTGCTCATATATTTTTTCAGATAAAATTTAAACAACAAGGCACGGTGCAAGGTTCAGGTTATTACTCTTAAAGTTTCTTCCTTTGTTTATATGCTGTTTACGCTTAATAGATGACCAAAATAATAATTATTGGCGGAGGGCTTGCCGGATTGATTGCAGCCAATGGGTTGGCGCGCACTGGAATTGACGTTACGGTTGTGGAAAAGAAAAAGTATCCGTTTCACCGCGTTTGCGGAGAGTACATCAGCAACGAAACCCTTCCCTTTCTCAAGTCGATGGGGCTATTCCCTTCCGAGTTCAACCCTCCTTCGGTCACAAAATTCCAACTCACTTCCGTGAATGGAAAATCAGCACACCTTCCATTGGGCCTCGGTGGGTTTGGCATCAGCCGCTATTCGTTTGATGATTTTTTGTATCGCAAAGCGGTAGAAAAGGGAGTGGTGTTTTTATTGAACACCGAAGCCTCTCAAATTTCCTTTGACGGAAATAAATTCTCTGTGAATGTTGGGGACAACACATTGAGCTGCGATGTAGTGATTGGCTCCTTTGGCAAGCGGTCGCGGTTGGATGTTTCTTTGGAGAGAACTTTCATTCAAAAAAGGTCACCGTATGCTGGTGTAAAGTATCACATCCGCACACAACTACCTGCCGATCAAATTTCCCTGCATAATTTCAAAGATGGTTATTGCGGCATCAGCCAGGTGGAAGACCAAAAATTTACATTGTGCTATCTCACCCAAAACAACAACCTGAAAAAATATGGAAACATAAAATCCATGGAGGAGGCAATCTTGTATAAGAACCCTTTTTTGAAATCCATTTTCTCAAACTCCGATTTTCTTTATGAGCGGCCGGAAACAATAAACGAAATCTCATTTGCCACCAAGCAGCCTGTGGAAGACCACATACTGATGGCCGGTGACGCAGCCGGCATGATCGCCCCGCTGTGCGGCAACGGTATGGCACTCGCCATCCATTCGGCAAAAATAGTGAGTGACCTGGTTTTGCGGTTTTCGAAAAATGAAATTACCCGGGCACAGCTGGAAACTGAGTATGGAGAAAAATGGAATTCGCTTTTTGCGCGAAGGCTTTGGGCGGGCAGGCAAATACAACAACTCTTCGGTGCCGAGTGGACTTCAAACTTGGCGGTGAACCTTATGCAGAATGCGAAACCATTGGCTCGGTTTCTGGTGAGGCAAACTCATGGTAAACCATTTTAAATCTTACCATTTAGCAGCATGTATCTCCATTTCTTCCTGAGTAATAAAATTTCCATTCTTCGCTTCCTCCAGTGCTTCATCTATTTCCTTATTGTATTGTTCGGTGCCTATTGTTACAGGCTCATGCATTCGGCTTCGCAAAAATGACTTCAACATCTGCAACACAGATTTTTTTTCATCTTCGTTTAGCCGGGTAAAATAGTTGAACATCTCTCTTTCCAATAGGCTTGCCATAAAATTTTGTTTCAAATAAATTTAAGCTATATAATAAGGTTACGCATAAACCGAATTTCAATGTATTTCTTAGTGAAACTTCGTGGCTTGGTGTCTTTGTGGCTCAATTTTATCACACCCCACCTTGCCACGAAGTCACTAAGGCACAAAGAAATCACGAAGTGCGTAACATAAGATAATAATCCTTATAAAGCTTTTTGATTGCGATCACAACTG
>JANOQB010000177.1:0-2240 GCA_031422215.1 Cytophagales bacterium
GGTTTTCCTATCACTGGCAATATTGGAGCAATGAACCCGGATGAGATAGAAGATATTTCGATATTGAAAGATGCCGCTTCCACTTCTTTGTATGGATCGCGCGCAGCGAATGGCGTTGTGCTTATCACCACAAAAAAGGGCAAGTCTGGTCAAACCAACATCAGCTTCAACACTTTTGTGGGAACACAAGAAGTGCCCATGAAAGGCAGGGTCAAAATGATGAATGCAGTTGATTTTGCACAGTTCAAGAAAGAATATTTTGAAGAGGATCCCAGGTTTAATGGTATAGTACCTGTAGAGTTTCAAAACCCTTCACAATATGAAGGAATGAACAACAATGACTGGTACGGGGCTTTATTAAGAAAGGCCCCTTTACAGAGTCATAATTTGACAATCACGACAAACACCGATAAAGTAAAAACAGCTATTGTTGCAGGGGTGTTCAATCAGCAAGGCGTTGTCTTGAACAACGAATACAAAAGATATTCGCTGCGCATGAACTCAGAATATTCTCTATCTGAAAAAGTTAAGATGGGATTCAACATTGCCCCTCAATATGTTTTTGATAACACACCACGGACCGATGGAGATAGAGGCACAGGTATCCTTTTTAATGCTTTGCACACATGGCCTGTTATGCCTATCCGCGATGCAGCAGGTGAACTGACTATGTTCAATAGATTTCCAGGAAACACAGGCAACATTTTTGCCTACCCGAATTGGGTAAGGGCTGCTAATGAACTGATCAATGAAACCAAAACAACCAACTTACTTACAAATGTTTACCTACAAGTGGAGCCTATTAAGGGATTGGTATTAAAATCCACTTTTAACGCGGAGATGCTCAGTTCCAAGTTTTTCTTCTTCAATCCCTCTACAGCAACCAGCAGCATTAACGTTCCTATCCCAACCACAGCTGTTTCTATAAGGGAGGAAATTCAAAACGTTACCTTGCTAAACGAGAACTTGGCAACCTATACCAAAAAGTTTAATGACCATAGTTTTGAACTTTTGGCAGGATTCACCAACCAAACATTTCGTCAGGAAAATACCCGTATCCAAGCAGATACATATGCCAACGACCAGCTTCCAACCATTCAGGGTGCCATCAATCTCAATAGGGGCGGAAGTTTTAATGGTATTCAAGAATGGTCGCTTACCTCAGTATTATCCAGGCTCACTTATAATTATAGAGGAAAATATATGTTTACCGCGGCCATGCGAAGGGATGGGTCTTCCCGGTTCGGATCCAACAACCGATGGGGAAATTTTCCTTCTGTGTCGGCAGGCTGGGTTATTTCTGACGAAAGTTTTCTCCAAAGCATACCGCAGATATCTTTTGCAAAACTCAGGACGAGTTACGGTTCTATCGGAAACAACAACATAGGAAACTATACCCAGTACGCTCTCGCCAGCAACACAGTAAACGCAGTATTTGGAAGTACCGTTGCTTCGGGTGCTGCCGTTACTTCCTTGGCGAATAGCAACCTGGGCTGGGAAACCACCAAGCAATTGGACATTGGTTTGGATTTGGGCTTGTTGAACGACAGGATTCAATTTACCTATGACTACTACACAAAAAACACAACCGATTTGTTGTACAGCGTGCAGGTGGCCCAGGAATCTGGGTTTGGTAACTATAATGACAACATTGGCGAAATCAAGTTTTGGGGACATGAATTTTCAGTAACTACCAGGAACACGACAGGCAAACTAAGATGGACAACCAATGCCAATATTTCCTTCAACCGCAACAAAGTGGTTGCTTTGGCGGACGGCATTGACCGTGTTTATGGAACCTTCCACATAACAAAAGTAGGGCAACCATTCGGACAGTTTTATGGACACATATCACAGGGTATGTACCAAAATGCAGCCGATCTTGCCAACAATCCAAAGGTACCAGGACGCTCAACGGTGGGCAGCATTAAATTGACTGATCAAAATGGCGATGGGATCATCACCAATGGTGGCGACTTCGATGATCGCGTGATCATGGGAAATCCTTTTCCTGACTTCCTCTATGGCATCACCAATACACTACAATATGGTAACTGGGATTTTACTGTAGTAGGTTCGGGGTCGCAAGGCAACCAACTCTTGGTTCGTCACATATACAGTACAGCAAATCTTGATGGGGTTTTCAATATGGTGGAGGAAGCCAAATACCGTTTTAGATCAGAGTCAAATCCGGGTAAGGGTTTTTATGGCACCACAGTGGGTGGGGGCAATGTAACAGG
>JANOQB010000178.1:0-4103 GCA_031422215.1 Cytophagales bacterium
TCGTTCACCACACCTTCTACCTTTGCCTGTATTCCAAAACGATATCGGCTGTCGATGGGAATAAACAACAGTTTATATACCGGGTTTTCCAGGGAATCGCGCAGCATGATATTGAACAGCCTAGTAAGGGCAACAAAAAGAAAGAAGTAAATAAATGTTTGTGGGTTTTCTTCGAGGCTATAACCAAAAAAAGCCCCTGAGAACACCGATCCAAAAGCCATGATGGCCAACACCGCGGGCAAAACAAAAAGTGAAATCCGGATTCCATAGGTGCCCAGTATTTTATCGTTCACAAAAATCTGCATGAACAAACTCAGCGCATAAATTGCCCCATTAAAATAGGCAAGAAAGTTGGTAAGGTCGCGTTGGTTGGGATATTCCTTGTTGAGGAGGGTTTGAAATGTGAACTGATTAAAAATAAATGTCACCATGGAGGTGATCAGGAACAAACTCAACAACAGCACATATTTGTCCTTAAATATTTTTCCGTACCGTGTGTTTTCCCTCACATCGGCATCTGTGTTCACGCGCACCAAATCAAATTTTATGGAGATAATGATCAGGCAAATAAGCGCGCACACGATACTGATGTTGCATATCCACAAATAATCGGATGTGTCAGGAAAAAGGCTTGATGTCAAGGGTATAAGAAAGTTGGCGGCAATGATTGCTATCAACTGGCCGGCATCGATCCAACCAATGATCCTTTTGGATTGCTTAAAATTAAATAGCCGCCCGAAAATGCCCCAATAGCACAACAAAACAAGTGCCGTAATGGGGCCGATGAGGCAGTACATGAAAAACAGTGTGGTGTTTTGAATATGTTCTACCCCCGCGTGATAGAAAAAATACAGACTGACGGTGCAAGCTATGATTATGCCTATGCTTACAATGGAAAGCACGATGAAGCGGATGCGGTTCTGAAAGAATGAGAATACCGCTGTAGTGACAATGCCCAACAGGCCCGACACCAGAAAAGCTTTGTCGAGTTGATCACTCAATTTGTTAAGGAAAAGCGATTCAGCTGTTACCTGATAGGTGGCCAAAAAAATACCCATAAAAAAACCGGTGCCCAGCATGAGCAGCACCTGCATTTGCTCCTCGGCTTTTACTCCTAAAAAACCTAAATAATTTTTTTTCATGTGTTATAAATGTTTTTTAGCGGACACATGGAATCGCAAGGTTACTATCTTCAGTTAGGTATGACTTCATTAGGCGATTTCACGATTTGAAATTAGAATTATAAATCCTAAAACAAAAAAGCCGGGCTATTTTGGCCAGGCTTTTTTAAGAACAGTTATTTTTTGGTAACCGTGGTGTCAGCCTTCGTTATCGGCTTTGCATTCTCAGCTTTAAAGGCCTCGTTCAAGCCTTTGACTACATCTTGAGTAATGTCTATTGCCTTGCCTCCGTATAGCAAATCGCTATTGGGGTCATATTTGAATACTACTTGCAAGCCTTTTGCTTCGCCATAAATTTTTAAATAATCGGTAATCTTGCCATAAAGCTCTTCGTTCACTTTTGATTGGTCGCCAATAATCTCTTGCTCCAGACTGCGCTGGTAAAGTTGAAGGTTTTGTTGCTTCTTGCCAAGGTCTTCTTCCACGGCTTTGGCCTGGCCAATGGTCATGTTACCTTGGTTTCTTTGGTAAGCCGTGATATCGTTTTGAAGGCTTTCGGCACGGTTTCTCAAATCCTGATCTAGTCTTTTGCCTTTGGCTTCCAGCTTCTCTTTATTCACATTAAAAAACTCATAATGCTTCAATACTGAATCTGAATTTATGTAGGCAAACTTTAGGTCGGAAAGGTTGGCCGCACCTGGCTCTGAAACAGAATTGCCTTTGGGTGAAAAATGTAAATAGTATAAAACGGCAACGGCAACAAAGAGCACTGCATTAAGAACTAACGAGATGTTTGGCGATTTCATGAATAGGTTTTTTAGTTAAGGGCGCAAATATATGCCACTATTCACAAAACCAAATGCCTTTTGTAACAATTCAGGGTTTTGTCTCTTCGGCCTGGGTTTGAAAAGAGAAAAATGAAGGGTCGAGGGTCAGCTTATTTGAATTGAAATCCCGTATAAAGCCCTCGATGATCTTGGGGGTTACTTCCTCTATGTTCAATCCTACATCTAACCCAATACCAATATCATGGTGAAGGTCGAGGTCTGCATGTTCTTTAACTTTCACCGTTCCTTCTTCTTCCAGTTCCATCATTACCTCGGCCATGTAAAGTCCAATCTCTTCCTCGATGTTATCTAATGGTTCGAGATTTCCATTCTCATCTTCTTCGTATTGGATTTTTTTATACTGTGGAAAATGTTGAGCGGCCTTGTGCTCGGCAATTTCAAACATCTCACTTTCGTGCTGCATGCGCAGGGTGTATAAAACAGCATCAAACAATACTTCCTTTCCATCGTGAGAGCCCAAGAAGTAGAAATGGGCAAACTCATCGGTTAGCTCGTCTTCTACATCATAGAAAAATGATTTACCTGATGATTGTATCTCTGCCATCAAGTCTTGTTGCTGCTGAAGCTGCGTATCTTGCTTATTGATTTTTTTCATACATGAATGAATGTAGGCAAACTAAATTTATTATCCACGGCTTTTCTATGATTATTGTCATCCTTTAAAAAATTATTGCCTTAATTAAACCACTCGGCATACATCGGATAATTTTTTGCCGTGCGTACGATCACTTCCTTCATCTCCTCCCCTATTTCTTTCACTTTTTTGGCGGGCACACCAGCATACACACTTCCTGGCTCTACCTTTGTTTTTGGTAAGATAATGGCACCCGCGGCAATCACCGAGCCGGTGCCAATCACGGCATCGTCCAACACTATGGCACCAATTCCTATCAGCACATTATCCTCAATCGTGCAGCCATGCACTACCGCATTGTGGGCGATAGAAACATTGTTTCCAATCACAGTTTTTGATTTTTGATAGGTGCCGTGGATGACAGCCCCATCCTGAATGTTGGTGTTGTTGCCAATGGTGATAGAATTCACATCGCCCCTCACCACGGCATTGAACCACACGGTGCAATTGTCACCCATCTTCACCTCGCCAACCACCACGCAGTTGTCGGCCAAAAAGCAATTGTTTCCAAAATGTGGGGAAAAACCCCTTACTGATTTAACGATCGCCATATTTATTTTTGTTGAATGATAGGGTTGATTTCAAAATGCCACAGCCAATGTTCGTGGGTATTAGACCCTATAAGGTTTTTAAAACCTTATAGGTCTTGCCGAGGTCTTTTACGACTCAATGATCAACAGACCACTTTTAAATCTACCACAAAACTATCTGACAAGATGTCACCATTGTTTGAAATATAGTAAATTTGCGGGTCTGAAAATGAAAATGGAGAATTTGATAGAAGATATTGGGGTTTTTGAGGATTCGGAGGTAGAATCGCGCGAAACCTTGCGGGTAACGCCAAACCAATCCACCGGCAAACCAAGAAAACTTTATATAGAAAGCTACGGCTGCCAGATGAATTTCTCTGACAGCGAGATTGTCGCTTCCATATTGCAGAATGCGGGGTTCGATACAACTTCAGAAATCCAGGAAGCCGACTTGGTGTTTTTAAACACTTGCTCCATTCGCGAAAAAGCCGAGCAAACCGTGCGCAACCGGCTCAATCACATCAACGGATTAAAAAAGAAAAAACCTGACCTGATGGTGGGCGTGCTTGGCTGCATGGCCGAGCGGCTGAAAACAAAATTGCTGGAAGAAGAAAAAATTGTTGATCTGGTGGCCGGCCCCGATGCCTATCGCGACTTGCCTAACCTTATCATGCAAGTGGATGATGGCGATAAGGCCGTCAACACATTCTTATCACGCGAAGAAACCTATGCCGACATAAGCCCTGTGCGCTTAAACTCCAATGGTGTCACTGCTTTTATTTCAATCATGCGCGGCTGCGATAATATGTGTTCCTTTTGCGTGGTTCCATATACACGTGGGCGCGAAAGGAGCCGCGATCCACATTCCATTGTGGCCGAGGCAAAAGATTTGTTTGAAAAAGGATTTCGTGAAGTAACGCTGCTTGGGCAAAATGTTGATTCCTATAAATGGAGCGCACTCGAAAACAAC
>JANOQB010000179.1:0-2301 GCA_031422215.1 Cytophagales bacterium
ATTTGAGTGCGCGTAGTTTTCGCTTGGTAGCGGTTTCTAACACGTTTTGTCTCATTTGCCCTGATTCTTTTCTCTGCTGATTTGTGATTTGCCATAATGTTTTTTTCAATCGGACTGCAAAAATAAGAGCAATAACCGGAATTGCAAAGGTGGTGGTAAATTGACTTTGAATATCTTTATGGATAATGAAGAAAAAATCCGTTTTGTGGCTGATAATCCTGTTTTCAATATGTCAGATGTGCTTTCTGTGGGGATTCTTTGCCCATAAGAAGATCAATCAATTGGCGGTTTTTACCCTGCCACCGGCCATGTCGGTATTTTACAAGCAGAATATTGAGTACCTGACCGAGGCTGCCGTGAACCCCGACCGCAGGAGGTATGCCGTGGCCGATGAAGCTCCCCGCCACTATATTGACCTGGATGAGTATGGCGACAGTGCCTTGTATAAGTTGCCGCGATATTGGAGCGAGGCGGTAAAAAAAATTGGGCAAGATTCGCTCTATGCGCATGGCATTGTGCCCTGGCATATCTATCGGGTTTACAACCAACTTAAAGATGCTTTCTTTATTAAAGACCCAGACAATATTTTGCGCATATCGGCTGAACTTGGCCACTACACTGCCGATGCCCACGTGCCCCTTCACACCACAAAAAATTATGACGGCCAACTGACCGACCAAATTGGCATTCATGGCTTTTGGGAGTCGCGGTTGCCCGAATTGTATTTTGATGAGTATGATTTTTTTGTGGGCAAGGCTGTGCACATCCCCAATGTGCAGTTGGCTGCTTGGCACATAGTGATAAATGCAAACAAGGCTGTCGATTCGGTGCTGCGTTTTGAAAACCTTCTTTTTGAAGAAAGCGGAAACGGCAAATTCAATTTTGAATCGAAAGGGAAGCAAACTGTTAAAGTAGTCTCGGAGGAATACGCAAGGCGATACCATCAGATGCTTGCCGGAATGGTGGAGCGGCAGTTTCGCGCCAGCGTGAAAATGACGGGCGATATTTGGTTCACGGCCTGGGTGGATGCCGGCCAGCCTGATTTAAAAGCCTTGATTGATTATAATCCTTCGGAAGAAGAATTGGCAAATAGAAAAAAGGAATTGTTACTTTGGAAGGAGAGAAAAATAAAATCGCGCGAACATGAGAGCACTGAAAATTGATTTTTTTAGAAGTGTCTTTTTAGCCCTTGGCTTAGCACTGGCATCATGCACTACGCTGAAGCCTGCCCAGGTTGAAGGTAAAAATGAAATCAGTGACGATTCGCTTTTCACATTGGTTCAATACAAAACGTTTCAATATTTCTGGGATGGTGCCGAGCCCATGTCGGGCGCGGCACGCGAGCGCTTTCACGTGGACAACGTATATCCCGACAATGATAAAAACATTGTTACCTCCGGGGGCACAGGCTTTGGCGCGATGTCTATTTTGGTTGGTATTGAAAGAAAGTTTGTGAGCCGAACAGAAGGCGTGGCCCGGCTTGCAAAAATTTTAAGTTTCCTTGAAATAGCCGACCGCTTTCATGGCGTGTGGCCTCATTGGTTGAATGGAGAAACAGGGAAAGTAAAGCCATTTAGCAAAAATGATAATGGGGGCGATTTGGTGGAGACCGCTTACCTCGTGCAGGGCCTTCTTTGCGTGCGCCAATATTTTAAAGATGGAAACGAAGATGAAAAGTTGCTTGCTGCGAAAGCAGATAAATTATGGAAGGGTGTTGAATGGGACTGGTACCGGAATGGTGGCAAGAATGTTTTGTATTGGCATTGGTCGCCCGACAAGCAATGGGCAATGAATTTTCCGTTAGAAGGCTACAACGAATGTTTGATCACCTATGTGCTGGCGGCTGCATCGCCTGTGCACGGTATTCCTGCCGAATGCTATCACGAAGGGTGGGCCCGCAAAGGAAAAATAAAAAATGATTCCACACACCGGCAATATGGTTATCACCTGGCTTTGAAGCACAACGGTGCCCCACAATTTGGCGGGCCGTTGTTCTGGTCGCACTATTCTTTTCTGGGCCTCGATCCACGGAAGCTGAAAGACCGCTACGCAGATTATTGGCAACACAATGTGAACCACACGTTAATAAACAGACAGTATTGTATTGAGAATCCAAAAAACTTTAAGGACTATGGAGAGAACAGTTGGGGCCTCAGTGCCGGCTATTCAGTAAACTTTTATGCAGCCCATAGCCCGGGCGAAGATATGGGAGTGATAACCCCTACGGCTGCACTATCCTCTTTTCCGTACACACCCGAAGCAAGCATGAAGGCGATGAAACATTTTTATTTTGATCTGGGC
>JANOQB010000180.1:0-30760 GCA_031422215.1 Cytophagales bacterium
GACCTCACCTTCAAAGAGCAAGCGAAAGAGTTTGGGCTGGATGAACCAGGTTATTCAATTCATGCTTCATTCTTCGACATGGATAATGATAGCGACCTGGACTTGTACGTTACCAACCGCCCCGATTCGTTCGACCTTCCCCTCACCGAAATGGTTCGTCAAAAAAAACTTTCTCCTGCCGCCAGCCGCGATCGGTTGTTTCTAAACGACAAAGGAAAATTTCGCGACATCGCAGTGCAAGCAGGCATCATCAATAATTTCGGCTATGCATTGAGTGTGGTCACCTCCGACCTAAACAATGATGGTTGGACGGATATTTTTGTTGCCAACGATTTTGCCGAAGGTGATTACATGTACATCAACCAAAAGAACGGCACCTTCAAAGAGATGATCACCCAAGCCACCAATCACATTTCCATGTACAGCATGGGCACCGATGTGGCTGACATCAACAACGATGGCCTCGAAGACATTTTTGTAAGTGAGATGCTGCCGGCCGATTATCAACGCTCCAAAGTTTCCATGCCCTCCATGGACATAGCGGGCTTTCATGCCATTGTGGATGCGGGCATGCACAAACAATACATGCACAACGCGCTTCACCTCAATCAGGGAAATAATTTTTTCAGCGATATATCGCAGTTGTCGGGCGTGGCCAAAACAGAGTGGAGTTGGTCGGTCCTGCTTTCTGATTTTGATAACGATGGCAACCGCGACATTTTTGTGGCCAATGGTTACAAGCGCGATGTGTTTGATGGCGATTCGCAGCAAAAGCTGGCTGCCTTTGTTGAGAGCAACCGGCACAAGTATAGTTCACCCCAAGAAATGCTGAAGAAAGGATTTAAAGAATTCATCAGCGTGTATGAGCCCATCAAAGTAAAAAACTATTTGTTCCAAAATAAAGGCGACCTGCAATTTGAAGATGCCGGCAACAAGTGGGGTTTTTACGAAACCAGTTTCTCGAACGGTGCTGCCGTGGGAGACTTGGACAATGATGGCGACTTGGAATTGGTGGTAAACAATTTGGATGATGAAGCATTTATTTTTGAGAACACGTCTTCGGCCACCAGCAATTACCTGAAAGTAAAATTGAATGGACCGAAAGGCAATGCGGATGGTATAGGTGCGAAGGTTACCGTTTATCATGCAGGCACCATGCAATACTTCGAAAACAAAACGGTGCGCGGTTACCTCTCATCCAATGAACCCATTGTGCATTTTGGGCTGGGGAAAATTTCTAAAGTTGACAGCATTAAGGTTGTTTGGAACGATGGCAAGGAAAATCTTTTGAGGGCGACCGATGTGAATCAATTGATTGGGGTCAATTATGAAAATGCACAAAGCATGAGACCCGTTCCTCCATTTGCCTACCCACTATTTCAGGAATCAACTTCCAACATACTATCAATTTTTACGCATCGCGAAAATGATTTCTATGAGTTTAAGGATCAAATTTTATTGCCTCACATGTTTTCGCGCAGCGGGCCTTTTATTTCGGTAGGCGATGTGAACAACGATGGAGCCGATGATTTTTTTGTGGGGGGCGCGGCAAACCAAGCAGGCAGTTTGTATTTGCAGAATGAAAATAAGTTGACCAAGAAATCAGTGGCAGCCTTTGAAAAAGATAAATCTTATGAGGACATGGGCTCTGTATTTTTTGATGCAGACGGTGATGGCGACAATGATTTGTATGTGGTGAGCGGTGGTGGTGAATTGGCGGAGGGCAACACGTTGTATCAGGATCGGTTATACATCAACGATGGGCAGGGCAATTTCACAAAATCAATTCTTCCAAAAACAAAAAGCAGCGGCTCGTGTGTGGTGCCTTATGACATAGATGGCGATGGCGATCTTGATTTGTTCCGGGGAGGACAAGTGGTGGCGGGCAACTACCCTAAATCACCCAAGAATTATCTATTAATAAATGATAAGGGAAAATTTACAGATCAGACCGATGCCATGGCACCTGGCCTTTCCGAAACCGGCATGGTGAACTCGGCCGTGTGGGTTGATTTGAATGGCGACAAAAAAGCGGAGTTGGTTGTTGTGGGCGAGTGGATGCCGATAAAAATTTATCAATATAAAGACGGCAAACTCGTAAACGTTTCGGATGAATATGGATTGCAAAACACCGAAGGCTGGTGGAACAAAATTGTTGCCGATGATATAGATGGTGATGGTGATATGGATTTGATTGCGGGCAACCTGGGCGAAAATTATAAATTCAAAGCCAGTATAGAAAAGCCATTTCAGGTTTTTGCCAAAGATTTTGACAAAAACGGCACCAACGATATTTTCTTAGCGAGATATTATCAGGATAATTTAGTGGTGCCAATACGAGGGAAAGAGTGCACCTCGCAACAGATGCCAGGCATTGCACAAAAATTTCCTACCTATCTTTCTTTTGCGCAATCCGACATCCATGGTATTTTGGGCAAGGACATTGAGACTGCCATGCACTACAAAGCTTATCTTTTTTCGAGTGTGATGTTGATAAATGAAAATGGGAAACTTACCATTAAACGCCTGCCCACTGATGCACAACTCTCCACCGTCAACGGAATCATTGTTAAGGATTTTGACAACGATGGCCAGAAAGATATTCTGATGGCCGGAAATAAATTTGATGTGGAAGTGGAAACCACCGCGGCAGATGCCTCGCCCGGAGTATTCTTGAAAGGCCTTGGAAATTTAGAGTTTAAGTCTATAAAACATTTTGAAAGTGGTTTCTCTGTGCCACACAATGTGAAGGACATTCAAATGATACAGGTGAAAGGCAAGCCTGTGATTTTGGTGAGCGTGAACAATGAAAAGCTGAGGTTATTTCATTGATTTAAATTCATTCAATATTCAAAAGTAAAGTCGCTGATGCCAACTGCTTAAATTTGAAACTCTAAATCTTGAATCTTGAATTTTGAATCATCACGTATTTTTATCGTTGTATCTCTATGCATTCTCTCATGCACTTCGAGAACGGATGTAATTCAAAACCGCCTCGCCCAATCCACCAGCCCTTACCTTCAAGAACATGCCGACAACCCGGTTGATTGGTATGAGTGGGGAACAGAAGCCTTAACGAGAGCAAAAAACGAAAACAAGCCATTGATCATTAGCGTGGGCTATGCATCGTGCCACTGGTGCCATGTGATGGAAGAGGAATCTTTTATGGACACGGCTGTGGCACGGATGATGAACGAGAATTTTGTTTCGATAAAAGTGGACCGTGAAGAGCGGCCCGACATAGATCAGATTTATATCCATGCAGCCCAATTGATTTCGGGCAATGCCGGATGGCCGCTCAATGCGTTTGCCTTGCCCGATGGAAAACCTTTTTATGCTGCCACGTATTTCCCCAAAGAGCAATGGATGAACGTGATGCGACAAATTCTCGATGCCTACATAAATGATTATACCAAGGTGGCAAAGCAGGCCGATGCCATTACGAAGGGGATTCAAACAAGTGAGTTGATTTCTGTTGCAGAAAACAATCAGGCCACTATAAACAAAAAAATGTATGCCGATATTTTTGCTGATTGGGAAACACAATTGGATTTTGTAAACGGTGGACTTTCGGGCTCACCAAAATTTCCGATCCCCGTGGTGTGGGAGTTTTTATTGCAGAACAATTATCTCACAGGAAATAAAAAATCGTTGGAAGCGGTGACCACAACGCTTGATGCAATCGCCAAAGGAGGAATATACGACCAGCTTGGTGGTGGCTTTGCCCGCTACTCTACTGATTCATTGTGGAAAGCACCTCACTTTGAAAAAATGCTTTACGACAATGCCCAACTCATGAGCCTTTATGCACATGCTTATCAAGTCACTGCGAACCCGGTCTATTCAAAAGTAATTCAAGAAACGCTTGATTTTGTTAAGCGTGAATTTACTTCCCCGCAAGGTGGATTTTATTCTTCCATCAATGCCGACAGCGAAGGTGTGGAAGGGAAATTTTATGTGTGGACAAAGACAGAGATTGAAAAACTGTTAGATAAAAGTTCAGCTATTTTATTTTTCGATTACTACAACATTTCCGATTCCGGCAACTGGGAAGTGGGCAAGAATATCTTATTCAAAAAAAACACTGATGAAGATTTTGCCAGCATGCATTCCATCACCACGCAAGAGTTAGATGCCGAGATTTCTGGAATTGAAGATAAACTGTTGAAAGAACGCAACAAGCGGATGCATCCTACCACCGATGATAAAATCCTCACCTCGTGGAATGCCTTGATGTTGACGGGCTATGTAGATGCCTATCTCGCACTTGGCAAAGAAGAATATTTTGAAGCGGCATTGACCAATGCGAAATTCATTGAGAAGAGTATGATGGAAGATGGCGGACATTTATGGAGGAGCTTTAAAGATGGCGAAGTCAGCATTAATGCCTTCCTCGATGATCACGCATTGCTGGCAAAGGCATTCATCAAACTCTATCAGGCCACGTTCGACATTCATTGGCTCGAAGTGTCGCGGACCCTTGCCGATTATGCCATCCTGCATTTCCACGATCCTAAAACCGGTTTGTTTTATTATACATCCGATGAAGCAGAGCCATTAGTGGTTAGGAAAATGGAAGGAAGCGACAACGTAATCCCATCATCCAATTCCGTGATGGCCGATGTGCTGTTCCGGCTTGGGGAATATTTTGACAATGAAAATTATCGTAGCCTGAGCAAAGCCATGGTCAATCAAATGACAGAGAGCATTACTGTGGGCGGGCCATACTATGCCAACTGGGCAAGCGTGTTGGGTATGATTGCCCACCAACCACACGAGGTGGCTGTAGTTGGTGACGATGCTTTGATAAAATGTAAAATCCTTCAACAGCATTATTTGCCTACCGCAATATTCATGGGAGGCGATAAAGAGAACCTTCCCCTGCTGGAAAATAAATTGGTGAAGGGCAAAACAATTATTTACGTGTGCCGCGATAAGGTTTGCAAGCTGCCGGTGGAAGATGTTGAGGAGGCGTTGGATCAATTGAAGGGAAAGCTGTAAATGACAATCTTTTACAATCCGTTCTACACAGATTTTTTGTGAAAATGTTTTGGCGGCACCCCGAAAAAAAATTGGGGCCGGGCTATTCGCTTCAAGCCTGCCTGTCCGGTAGGCAGGTCCGGCCACACGCAACCATACGCACTTCGGGCCTGCCTGCGGCAAAGGCAGGCTTTCCACTTCTATCCCTTGCCGGGCAAAAGCTTCACGCTCCTCTATTTTGTATCCTACCCACCAACCCTCAAAACCATCAGTAAAAAATCTGATCAGTACCGCTAAAAATATTTATAGATTTGAACACCCCATCATTGAACCCAATCATCATGAAAAAAATTGTTTTCTACTCCCTCTGTATTCTGTTCGTACTTTGTCTAAACGCGTGCACCAAAACAAGTGACGATGCCAACTCCATCCCCACCGATTCGGTCACCATCGCCACTGGGCAATTTCTCTTTTCACAAAATTGTGGAGCCTGTCATAACTTCAAAGAAGATGGTATTGGCCCGCAGTTGGGTGGCCTTACTAAAAAAGTTTCCGTTGACTGGATGCACGATTTTATCAAAGACCCTAAGACGGTTATCGAATCGGGAGATGAACGGGCCAGCGAACTTTTTGCGAAATACAAAACCGTCATGCCTTCGTTCCCCAACTATTCCGATGAACAGATCAACGGGCTCATCGCTTTTATCCACACCAAGAAAGCACCCGATCCGCGCAAGGAAAGATTAGATCCCAACGCGCTGATAGATCCGATACCTGAAAAAATCCCGATGTCGGATTTGGTGATCGAGCTTGAATTGATTGCGCAGATACCTGCTTCCAGCGAAGAGAAGCCCTCCACACGCATTGCCAAATTGGATGTGGCACCTAACTCGGAAAAATTATTTGTGATGGACCTTCGCGGGAAGTTGTATCGGTTGGATGGGGGAAAGCCCGAAGTCTATATGGACATGGCTGCCCTGAAACCCAACTTCATCCACAAGCCCGGCTTGGCTACAGGGTTTGGCAGTTTTGCTTTTCATCCAGAGTTTTCTAAAAATGGATTGCTCTATACATCTCATACCGAACCAAGTGCTTCGGCCAAAGTCGATTTCGGATATGCCGATTCGATTAAAGTAGAGTTGCAATGGGTGCTGAGCGAATGGAAAACAAAAGAGCCAGGTGCGTTTCCTTTTTCTGGCGAAAGCCGCGAACTGTTTCGCATCAATATGGTGAGCCCTATTCATGGCATGCAAGAGATTGTTTTCAATCCGCTGGCCAAGCCAGGCGATGAAGATTATGGGTTGCTCTATGTAGGCATTGGCGATGGAGGCAGTGCCGAGAATGGTTATCCATTTCTTTGCGGCAGCAGAGAAGAAATGTGGGGCACTGTTATCCGCATTGACCCACGTGGCACCAACAGCGCAAATGGTAATTATGGAATTCCTGCGGGCAATCCGTTTGCAAAAGGTGAGAATGGAAAAACACGCAAAGAAATTTTTGCTTATGGATTTCGCAACCCGCACCGGATCACGTGGAGCAAGGCCGGACAAATATTGGTTTCAAACATTGGTCATCACTTAGTGGAATCGCTCTATCTAATACAACCCGGCAGCAACAGTGGGTGGCCCATCCGCGAAGGCACCTTTGTGATAGACCCATCGCAAAACATGCGCAACATTTATCCGCTATCTGCGGATGACCCGAAAAATAATTTCAATTACCCCGTGGCACAATACGACCACGATGAAGGCAACGCTATTGCAGGAGGCTTTGAATATGGGGGAAGCAAAATACCGCAACTGAAAGGTAAATTTGTTTTTGGCGATATAGTGCAAGGCAGGTTATTTTTTGTGGAGATGAAAGTGTTGAAACCGGGAAGCCAGGCAACCATAAAAGAGTGGCGCGTATCGGTGGGTGGGCAAATCAAAACATTGAAAGAACTTACTGGTGCCGACAAAGTGGATGAGCGCTTTGGCCGCGATAGCAAAGGAGAACTTTATTTGACCACCAAGCCCGATGGGAAGGTGTATAGTTTGGTGCGGGCGCGTGTTATGAAGTGAGTGTGTCCTCTACCTACTCATTGCTGTTTACTGATTACCGTTTACTGATTACTGATTACCGCTTACTGATTACCGCTTACCGTTTAACCCTACCACCCCTGCCTACTTTCTAATCATCCCATTAAAAATCTCCAACTGCTCCGCCATCGCCTTCACTCTATCCGCTGGTTCAGTGCGGCATTCCAATAGTATCCACCCCTTGTACTCCATTTTCACGAATAAGTCCATCAGTTGTTGATAGGGATATTGGCCTACGTTTAGTTCGCGGATATGCACCGTGTCGCCTTGTCTGTCCTTCACTAAGTTAAAATTGTATTCCAGCCCACCGCCAATCAGGTCTTCGTCATTGCTGTTCCAACAGGTGTAAACATTGGGGTGGTTGGCCACATCCATAATGGCTTTTATGTTGGGCAACTCTTGAGTTTCCACGCCATGTACTTCCAGCCTTATTTTTTGTCCGTAGTCGGCACCAAATTTTCCCACTTCGTTCAGTGCCTTGCCTATTTGCTCGATGGTTTTTTCGCGTGGCACTTCGGCATGGAAGGCGTTGGGTTTTACTTTTACACCGGAGCCGCCTATGTCCGCACTCAGTTTTATAAACGCTTTGGTTTGCTCTATGGATTGTTTGAGTTTGTCGGCTTCAATGAAATCGTATTGCTGGTTTGTGCCCATGCCAATTATTTTCACGGGGCTATTGGCAAACATTTTTTTAACTTCCTTGCGCCTATCTGCAGAAATGGAAGGCTCCACTCCGTGCGCATGTTCTATTCGAAGTTCGACACCCAATATTTTTGCTGCCGAGCAATTCTTGATTAGCGTGGGGCAATCCCAATCACGCCCCCATTGATAGGTAACAAGCCCGAGTTTCATTTTAGCACCTTTGCCTTTGGCAATGGCCAGGCTTGGTACGAGGGCAGCGGCTGATAGAAGGGCCATCTCTTTTACAAATAACCGTCTGTTTGTTTTATGGTTGAGCATAGTGATTCTTATTTTCTCGAAAAGTTAGGAAAATGTGAACCTGAAACTTTTACCGATTAAAAAATATACCTTCCAAGAAAAATAAACCCCCGAACTTGTAAGGCTTAAAGGTGTATTTTTCGTCATACTTTGTACTACGTAGGTTAGGCAATATAAAAAGTAGATTGGCACTGCTTATTTAGGTGTACAGTATGCCTCCTAACAACTACCGAAGTAGTGCTACCTGAAACTATCTAAACTCAATATCAATGCGTAAGACTATTTCTCTGATTGCCTTCTTGTTTGCAGCCCTTGTTAGTGTCCATGCACAACCTAAAGGCGATTGGGAAAATCTTTTCAACGGCAAAGATTTCACGGGTTGGAAACAACTGAACGGCAAAGCCAAATACGAAGTGCAAAACGGTGAAGTGGTGGGCACCACAGTTGAGAAAGAACCCAACTCATTCATGGCCACAGAAAAGGACTATGGCGATTTTATTTTGGAACTAGAATTCAAAGTGCCACAAGGCATGAACTCCGGCATTCAGTTCCGCAGTTTGAGCAAGCCCGATTTTAAAGAAGGCCGCGTGCATGGCTATCAATTTGAAATAGACCCCGCGCCCCGCGCCTGGACGGGCGGCATCTATGACGAAGCCCGCAGGGATTGGCTCTACACCTTGGAGTATAACCCCGAAGCAAAAAAAGCCTTCAAGCAAAATGAGTGGAACAAAATCCGGTTGGAATGCATCGGCAACAGTTTGCGCACCTGGGTGAATGGAATTGCTGCAGCCCATGTGCATGATGATGTAACGGCCAGCGGGTTCATCGCCTTACAAGTGCATTCGATTTATGGCGACATGAAGCCAGGCGCACAAATCCGGTGGCGCAACATACGCATCCAAACAAAAAATTTAAAACCAAGTCCGTTGGATAATGTGTTTGTGATGAACTTGGTGCCGAACAGTGTATCTGAACAAGAGAAAAAAAATGGCGTTGCTTTATTGTGGGATGGAAAGTCAACTGATGGATGGCGCGGTGCCTACAAAGAAAAATTTCCTGACAATGGTTGGGAAATAAAAGATGGTGCGCTAAGTGTTGTTAAATCGGGTGGTGCCGAATCAACCAATGGTGGCGACATAGTTACCATGAACGAGTATGGTGCATTCGATTTGCAATTCGAATTTAAACTCACCGAAGGTGCCAACAGCGGCATCAAATATATTGTGACGGAAAAAGAAGGAAACAAAGGCTCGGCCATCGGGCTGGAGTATCAAGTGCTGGACGATGAAAAACATCCTGATGCCAAGCAAGGTGTAGTGGGCAACCGCACGTTGGCTTCACTCTACGATTTAATCCCTTCCATAAAGGTGCCTCGCGGCCTTCGCAAAATTGGTGAATGGAACAATGGCCGGGTTATTGTTTATCCCGACAACCGTGTGGAGCATTGGCTCAACGGATATAAAGTAGTCGAGTACCAGCGCGGTACACCAATCTATAATGCATTAGTGGCACGGAGCAAATATGCAGCATATGAAAAATTTGGAATGGCAGAAAAGGGAAGGATACTCTTGCAAGACCATGGCGATAATGTTTCGTTCAGGAGTATTAAGATTAGAGAGTTGAAATGAAAAGTAGGCAGTAGGCAGTCCCGATAGCTATCGGGAGCAGTAAGCAGTAGCGGTTTATCAGTAATCAGTAATCAGTTATCAGTTATCGGTATCATCATTAAACGGAATCCAAAATCAGTAACCAGCACCTCCAGTAACCAGCAACCAGTAACCAGCAACACACTTTAACACTTTAAATAAATGAAAAACTCAAGACGCGACTTCATCAAAAAAACAGCCCTGGCCACGGCAGGAACTTATATGGGCTCTATGGCCTTCGGGGCAAAAAGCTATGGCAATATTATTGGCGCCAACGACCGAGTGCGAGTGGGCGTTGTAGGTTTCTCCGACCGCTTTCGTTCATCGTTGCTGCCGGCATTCTTAAACCATCACAAAGAAACAAATTTCGACATGGTGGCCGTTAGCGACATCTGGAAAAGAAGAAGGGAAGAAGGCCAGGCCGCGCTCAAAGAAAAATTTGGCCACGATATTACCATGTGCACCAACAACGATGAGTTGTACAATATGAAAGACCTTGACGCGGTAATCATAAGCACGGCCGATTTCCAACATGCTTTGCACACAGTTGAAGCAGTACGTGCGGGCAAAGATACGTACACCGAAAAACCGTTTGCCGAAACGATGGAAGATGCGCGGGCAGCGTTGAAGGCCGTGCGCGAAACAAAAAAGATTGTGCAGATTGGTTCGCAGCGCAGGAGCGGAAAAAATTATTTTGCTGCCGCAGACTTTGTGAAGAGCGGAAAATTTGGGCCCATCACCATGGTTGAACTGTCGTGGAATGTGAACCAGCCTGGCCGATGGAGAAGAAATAAATTGGTGGAAGAAATAAAAGAAGCCGACACCGATTGGAAGCGCTACCAAATGAACCGCCCTGTGGAAAAATGGGACCCGCGAAAATATCTTGAGTTCCGTTTGTTCTGGCCTTACTCTTCCGGTTTGCCTGGCCAATGGATGAGCCATCAAATTGATACCGTGCATTGGTTCAGCGGATTGAAAAACCCACGCAGTGTGGTGGCCAATGGAGGAATTTATTTTTGGAAAGACGGAAGAAAAAATTGGGACACGATAACGGCCGTGTTCGACTATGGCCCATCGAATGATTTGACCACCGGCTTTCAGGTAACGTTTACTTCGCGCATGCACAATGGCGATGAGCGGCCAGCTGAAATTTATTATTCCAACGGTGGCGAGATGAACCTGAACACAAACAAAGTTTCGCCTGTAGGCGGATTGACAGACCGCTTTGCCAAGCCAATGAACATGAGTGCAAACCTTTTGCCTGATGCCGACTTGAATGTAGTGGATGAAAAAATAATAGCCTCGGCAAACACCGGCAACGACCCACTTACATCCAACCACATGCGCAACTGGATGGAATGTGTGCGCGACCGCAAAGACCCCAACGCACCTGTAGAGGCCGGATACTCGCACGCCATTGCTTGCGTGATGGTAAGTGCTGCGGTGCAAACCGGAATGAAAGCAACCTTCAACGAAGCCACACAGGAAGTGATGGCGGGCGGAAAGGTTTTTAAATACTGATTCGTATGAAGATTGGATTTAATCGCACCATGAAAACAGGGACAATCGTATTGTCCCTCTTTTTATTTTCCGTGAACACAGGCCTAGCACAGAAGAAGGCAGTGAAATTTATTGCCGATGAAAAGAACAGCAAAGTGGATGTTTTCATTGATGACAAGTTGTTCACTTCTTACATTTATCCAACTGATTTGGACAAGCCCGTGCTTTACCCCATGTTCACTTCAATAGGAACAGTCATCACTCGCGGCTTTCCGCGCGACCCACGCGCAGGCGAACGGGTTGACCACCCGCACCATGTTGGCCTGTGGTTCAATTATGGCGATGTGAACGGCCTGGATTTTTGGAATAATTCGTATGCCATACCAACCGCAGAGAAAGCAAAGTATGGAAGTATCCGTCACCAAAAAGTGGTGAAGGCTGAAGGAGGAAAGAGCAAAGGCAAATTGGTAGTGGTTGCCCATTGGGTTGATTCCAAAGGAAATATTTTACTGATTGAAGAATCCACCTTTGTATTTAGCGGTACCGACAATCTTCGCACCATTGACCGCACCACCAAGCTAACCGCACAAAAAGAAAAAGTTGTTTTCAAAGATACCAAAGAAGGCATGATGGGCTTGCGCTTGGACAGAGCGTTTGAAGAACCATCCACAAAACCAGAAGTGTTTACCGATGCCAACGGCAATCCAACTACAGTTGCGGCCTTGAACAATGAAGGCGTGAACGGAGTCTATCGGAACAGCAATGGACTGCAAAAAGGTGAAGTGTGGGGCAAGCGCGCCAATTGGGTTTCGCTATCCGCAAAAAAAGGTGAAGAACAAATCACCATTGCCATTGCTGACCACAAGAAAAATATTGGCTTCCCCGCTCACTGGCATGCGCGCAACTACGGATTGTTTGCCGTGAACAACCTCGGCTCAAAAGTGTATGTGCCCACCGATGAAGAAATCACTAACACCTTAAACCCTGGCCAAACGATGGAGTTCAAGCACAGGATTTTGGTGAGCACTGGAGGGTTTATTAGTGATGAGGAAATGAATAAACAGTTTGGGGAGTTTAGTAAATAAGGTGTCTTTGGCTACCGTCTGTTTTTAAAAACGACCGGGAATTTTATTAGTACTTTTATTAAAAAATAAGACAATGACTGTAACCATAAATGAAAAGTCCAAGGAAGGGAAAAGCATTGTAGCTATGCTGCGGTTGCTGGCCGATAAATCTGACTCACTCAGTGTGATTGATGAAGTGAAGGATGAGGTTTTAGCAAAAGCCATTCGCAAAGCACGCAAAAATGATTTTGTGCCTCGCCAGAAGATTATGAAATTGCTAAAATGAAGATTTTATTTGAACGGGCTTTTAATAAAGAGCTTGCCGAGCAACTCGTCAATCGTGACAAAGCCCGAGTTCAAGAAGTTATTGAAAATATAGAAGCCTCCCAATCCCTGAATCAAATAAAAAATCTCGAAAAACTGACAGGGCACAAGACTCATTTTCGAATACGGGTTGGCTCATATCGAATAGGATTTGAATTGGTTGGGGATACACTAGTACTTTGTACGTACCAACATAGAAGCACTATCTATAAAAAATTTCCGTAACAAATAAAATCCTTCCCCGTGGTGCGTGTCCTCACGAACCACCTCCCACTAAATTATTTTTAAAACTTTTCAACAACCATGACCCAACTAATCCAAAACCTTTTCTCTTTACAAAATAAAACAGCCGTCATCACAGGCGGCACAGGTGTGCTGGGAGCATCCATGTCGAAAGCGTTGGGGCAGGCAAGCGCCAATGTTGCCATCATTGGGCGAAGGCTGGAAGTAGGGCAAAAACTGGCCGAAGAAATTCAGAAGGCTGGAGGCAAGGCAATTTCTGTTCAGGCCGATGTGCTTCAAAAAGAAGAACTGATAAAGGCGAAAGAAAAAATCCTTTCTGCCTTTGGCACGATTGATATTTTAATCAATGCCGCAGGAGGCAATATGCCGGGTGCCACCATTCCCGTTGACAAAACTTTTTTCGACCTCGACACAAAAGCATTTCAGCAAGTGGTTGATTTGAATTTGCTGGGCACCGTAATTCCTTCGCAAGTATTTGGCGATGTAATGGCCGCGAAGAAAGAAGGCGTCATCATCAACATTTCTTCCATGTCGGCCTTCCGCCCTATCACACGCGTGGTTGGTTATTCGGCAGCGAAGGCAGCAGTAAGCAATTTCACCCAATGGCTCGCGATTGAAATGGCAAAAAAATATGGACAAGGTATTCGCGTCAACGCGATATCACCGGGATTTTTTATTACAGAACAAAACCGTGCGCTCCTCACCAACCCCGATGGTTCGTTGACGGCACGTGGTGCTTCAGTTATTCAAAATACTCCGTTCGGAAGATTTGGCGAACCCGAAGAATTGATTGGCACGTTGCTATGGCTTTGCTCTGATGCGTCCAAATTTGTTTCGGGCGTGGATGTGCCGGTGGATGGCGGGTTCAATGCTTTTTGTGGGGTTTGAAAGTAGGAGTTAGGAGATAGTAGTTTGGATGAAGAAGTCAGAAGTTAGAATATAGAGTGAGCCAACAGTATCTATCGCCACAAAAAAACAAAGTGAACATAGATAGCAAAGCGATTAGTCGTGAACGAGAGTCACCCCTCTCCTTTGGAGAAGGGGAAGAGGGTGAGGCTTGAATAGAAATTGAACTAATTAAAAAAAACTTTTATGACCCAATCAAAATTTCTCAGCACCGATTTCCTTCTGCAATCTGATGCAGCCAAATCACTCTATCACAATCACGCAGCCCATCAGCCCATTATAGATTACCACAACCATCTATCCCCAAAAGACATTGCCGAGAACAGGCAGTTCACCAACCTCACCGAAATATGGCTTGAAGGAGACCATTACAAATGGCGGGCCATGCGGAGCAACGGGGTGAACGAAAAATTTTGCACCGGCAACGCCAGCCCCGAAGAAAAATTTATGAAATGGGCCGAAACCGTTCCATACACCTTGCGCAACCCTTTGTACCACTGGACCCACCTTGAACTCAAAAACTATTTTGGCATTGAGCGATTGTTAAATTCAGAAACAGCCAAAAGCATCTATGATGAATGCTCTGCCAAACTTCAAACAAAAGAATTTCACGTGCAGTCTTTGCTAAAGAAAATGAATGTCGAAGTAGTCTGCACTACCGATGACCCCTGCGATGACTTAGCGTATCATATCGCCAATGCCAAATCGGGCGGGATAAAAATGTTTCCAACATTCCGGCCCGACAAGACGTATGCGTTTGAAGACCCAGCTTCCTACTTTATCTACATCAAAAAATTGTCTGCAGTTTCATCCATTGAAATCAGTTCGTTGGATGATTTGTTCAACGCGCTTGAAAGCAGGGTCAACTTTTTCAACACACTTGGTTGCCGTGCGAGCGACCACGGATTGGAGCAACTTCCATTCGGCAATCTTACAGCGGCAGAAGCCAACGTCTTGTTCACAAAAGTCATTATGGGCAAAACGTTAACTGGCGAAGAGAGCACCAATCTTCGCTCGGTAATCCTTACACAACTTTGCCGCTTCTATCACGTCAAGGGTTGGGCGCAACAATTTCACTTGGGCGCCATGCGCAACAACAGTAGCCGCATGAAGCGCACGCTTGGCGCGGATACAGGCTTCGACTCCATTGGCGATTACTCCCACGCGCTGTCTATGTCCAGATTTTTCGACCGGCTTGACAGCGACAATCAATTGGCCAAAACCATTATCTACAATCTCAACCCTGCCGACAACGAACTGTTCGCTACTATGACGGGCAACTTCAACGATGGGTCGTTGGCGGGCAAAATGCAATGGGGCAGCGGCTGGTGGTTCCTCGACCAAAAAGATGGAATGGAAAAACAAATCAATACCTTGTCGAACATGGGTTTGCTCACGCGCTTCATCGGTATGATTACCGATTCAAGAAGTTTTCTCTCCTTTCCACGCCACGAATATTTCAGAAGGATATTGTGCAACGTGATTGGCAACGATATGGAGAAAGGCGAAGTGCCAAACGATATGGCACTGGTGGGCAAGATGGTGGAAGACATCTGTTATAATAATGCAAAAAGTTATTTGGGTTTTTGACCTCATTCCCGACCCTTCTCCAAAGGAGAATGGGAATTACACAGAAAGTAAACGAGTAAGAACTCAACAATAAAATGAAAGACCTCACTCCTAATCAACCATCCCAAACAATCAAGAACTACAGATGGACTATTTGTGCACTGGTTTTTTTTGCAACCACTGTCAATTACTTGGACAGGCAAGTAATCAGTTTGCTCAAATCCGTGCTTTCGGCTGACTTGAAGTGGGATGATGGTGACTACGCCAATATTGAGATTGCCTTTAAGCTCGCTTACTCCCTGGGCATGTTGGCCGCTGGTAGGGTTATAGATGCACTGGGAACAAAAGTTGGTTATGCTGCGGCAACGGGGCTATGGAGTATTGCAGCGATGGCACATGGCTTTGTTAATTCCACCATCGGATTTATTGTGGCCAGGGCCGCGTTGGGTGTCACTGAGGCTGGAAATTTTCCTGCCGCTATAAAAACCACAGCCGAGTGGTTCCCCAAAAAAGAAAGGGCATTGGCCACGGGCATTTTTAATTCCGGCACTAACATAGGCGCCATTGTGGCTCCACTCACGGTGCCATTTATTGCGGTGGCTTGGGGATGGGAGTGGGCGTTTATCATTACCGGTGCTATTGGTTTTATCTGGCTGGTGCTATGGCAAGTATATTACACTACACCCGGTGATTCAAAAAAATTGAGCAAAGAAGAGTTTGATTATATCCACTCCGACACGGAGGATGAGGCCATTGAAAAGGCGGCAAAGGATGAAAAAGTGGCTTGGTTCAAACTGTTGGGCTATAGGCAAACATGGGCCTTTGCCTTAGGCAAATTTATGACAGACCCCATCTGGTGGTTTTATCTTTTCTGGCTTCCCGATTTTTTGCAAAGCGAGTATAAGTTAACCATGTTGGAAATGGCCGTGCCTGTGGCGGTAGTCTATGTAATATCAACTTTTGGCAGTATTGGTGGTGGGTATCTCCCCATGGTTTTCATCAATAGAAATATGCAGGCATTCAAAGCCAGAAAAACAGCTATGTTTATTTTTGCTTTGTGCGTGTTGCCGGTAGTGTTCGCTCAGTATGCAGGTGAAATAAATATGTGGCTGGCCGTATTGGTTATTGGCATTGCAGCCGCTGCCCATCAGGCTTGGAGTGCCAATATATTTACTACCGTATCCGATATGTTTCCAAAAAAATCCACCGCCTCGGTTACAGGAATTGGCGGGATGGCCGGAGGCATGGGCGGAATACTCCTTTCCTGGGCTGTGCAGAAAAACCTATTTGTTCACTTTCGGGCGATTGGCCAAATAGAAAAAGCATATTTTATTATGTTCTTAATTTGTGGCGCAGCCTATCTGTCGGCCTGGCTCGTTATGCACTTGCTGGCACCCAAAATGAACAAGGTGAAATTGTGATTGCAATGCCAAAGCAGGAAGGAATAAAAGTTTAACCAGTAAGGTACAACGAAAAAAAAATGAGACTCTTGGGAGGCTTTTATCTTAGTAGAACAATCGTGTTATGAAACCATCTCAACCTTATTATTTTGTGTCTGCCAAAGGCTTTGCTTTGGTTGCCCGTATTCATAAAGCCAACGATGATGAATAGATTTTTTCTTGCTTTTACATTCACAATTTCTGCGCAGGGTTCTTTTGCACAAAACACCTCCCCAGAGAAAGGTCTGAAAGATCATTACAAAGATTTCTTTCCCATAGGGGTGGCCGTGTCTCCACAAGCGTTAAAGACAGACGAAGCTCAGCTTATCCTCCAGCAGTTCAACAGCATCACTGCGGAAAACGCGATGAAGATGGGGCCCATACATCCCAAAGAAAATGAATACTTCTGGACCAATGCTGATTCCATTGTAGTATTTGCTCAACGCAATAAACTGAAACTTCGGGGTCACACATTGTGCTGGCATAATCAAACTCCTTCGTGGTTGTTTGTGGATTCAGAAGGAAAGCCTGTCAGTAAAGAAGTGCTTCTTAAACGGTTGAAAGATCACATCACCACCGTAGCGGGTCGTTACGAAGGAAAAATTTATGCCTGGGATGTGGTGAACGAAGCCATCTCTGATAAACCGGATGAATACTTGCGCAACAACGAATTTTATAAAATCTGTGGTGAAGAGTACATCGCCAAAGCCTTTCAGTTTGCGCACGAGGCCGACCCCAATGCCTTGCTGTTTTACAACGACTATAATGAAATCAATCCTGTAAAGCGCGAGAAAATATTCAAGCTTGTTAAAAGTTTGAAAGATTCCGGTGTCCCTGTTCACGGAGTGGGCTTGCAAGGCCATTGGGCACTGAACGAACCATCGCGCCATCAATTGGACAGCACGCTCACACGGTTTTCCGAATTGGGGTTGAAAATCCAGATCACTGAACTCGACATATCGGTATATCCCAAAGAACACCATGCGCGCGAAAGAAAAGCAGAAGATTACAACACCATATTTAATGAAGAAATGGAGACCAAGCAGACCGAGGTTTACAAAATGTGCTTTGAACTTTTTCGAAAGCACCGGAGCGCAATATCCGGAATAACATTTTGGAACATCTCCGACAGGCATAGCTGGTTGGACAATTTCCCCGTGAAGGGCAGAAAAGATTATCCGCTTTTGTTCGACAAAGAGTTGAAACCAAAAAAATCCTTTTGGGAAGTGGTAAAGATTGAAGTGCCACCAGCGCGGCAAACACAAGACAGCCTCCGAAAAATTTCAGAGCAAGACCATTGGCAGTTGATGGATAGGTTGGGCATAACTTCCCTTAGGCAGGGCGCAAACGGCAGCGACCCGAACGCACCTAACGTAGCAAACTATGATGAGGCAAAAGCCAATCCGTTTCCCAGCTTGCCCGATCCCTTGCAAATGAAAAACGGCAAGAAAGTTAAGTCGGAAAAAATGTGGTGGGGCCAGCGCAGGCCGGAGATTGCCGAAGATTTCGATCGGGAAATCTATGGGCGCATGCCAAAAGGAATCCCTGCCGTGAAGTGGGAAGTGGTGAGCACAACACAAGAAAAAAATGGCGATGTGCCGGTGATCATAAAAAAATTGATAGGGCACGTGGATAATTCATCCCATCCTTCCATCACGGTTGACATTCAGATGACATTGACCACGCCTGCCAATGCCACCGGCCCTGTGCCTGTGATGATGGAATTTAGTTGGGTATTTCCGCCAGGGTTTCGCCCACCCGTGCAATCCGGTCAGTCGCCCACGGCACCAAGTTGGCAACAACAAGTGCTTGCAAAAGGTTGGGGTTTCGCCACGCTGCCACCCACCAGTTTTCAGGCAGACAATGGCGCAGGGCTTACGCGAGGGATCATCGGGCTTGTAAATAAAGGTCAACCCAGGAAGCCAGATGATTGGGGCACACTCCGTGCATGGGCTTGGGGTGCGGGCCGAGCGTTGGATTATTTTGAAACGGATGCTGCCGTTGACAGTAAGCAAGTAGGTATTACAGGCCATTCGCGTTATGGAAAAGCAGCCGCTGTGGCAATGGCCTATGATGCTCGTTTTGCAATTACATTTATAAGTTCCTCCGGAGCGGGTGGCTTAAAATTGCACCGGAGAAACTATGGTGAGATTGTGGAGAACGTGGCAGCAGTAAACGAATATCATTGGATGGCCGGCAACTATATAAAATATGCAGGGCCGCTTCAGTGGAGCGACCTTCCGATAGATTCACACGAACTCGTAGCGATGTGCGCACCGCGCCCGGTCTTTATCAGCAACGGAGGCAAAGGCGATGGCTGGGCGGATGCCAAAGGAATGTTTATGGCCGGTGTTCATGCAGGCCCCGTTTATAAATTGCTTGGCAAAAAAGATTTGGGCACCACTGAATTTCCTCCTCTTGAAACCGCTTTGATAGATGGGGAGATTGCTTTCCGCCAACATAGCGGTGGGCACACCCAAGCCCCAAACTGGCCAACGTTTTTAACATTTGCAGAGCGTTACATGCGTGTAAAAAATATAAAAACCACAACCGACAAATGAACCAAGCCCTGTTGTAAGGGAGACATTATTGATTGTTCGTCTCTAAATTTATTGGCTGACGTAACACATAAACCCTTTACGAACTTTGCGTGAAAAAAATAATGTAGTATCTGGAATAGTAAGAAAGTAAGAGATAAACCCTTTGCGGCCTTTGCGCCTTTGCGTTAAAAAAGCCCGAGCAATTCTAAATTAGTATGAGATCATTCATCACAACATTTCTCCTATGTTTGGCCGTTTCGATAGCGAGCGGGCAAAAAGAAAATGTAAAATGGAAAAAAGTAAAGGTCCTTGTTTACACTAAAAACGGTAAAGGATATGTGCATGAAAATATTCCATCGGCAGTTATATGCATTCAAAAACTGGCACGGCAATATGGTTTTAAAACCGATGTGTCGGATGACGCTGCTGTGTTCAGCGAAGAAAATCTAAAGCAATATTCATTATTGATTTTCACCAGTACCAACAACGATGTGTTTGATACCGATGCGCAGAGGCTTGCCTTCAGACGTTTTATGGAGGCGGGTGGAGGCTTTGTGGGGATACACTCTGTGATTGGCACAGAAAGAAATTGGCCGTGGTTCAAAATGATGTTGGGTGGTACCTTTGCCTGGCACCCGAAATTTCAAAAATATAAAATACAGGTGATCGATCCGGACCATCCCTCGGTAGCTGGCTTGCCAAAGGTGTGGGAGAAAGAAGATGAATGTTATTTCCAAAAGGAAATGTATCCCGGCATACGCACGCTCATGGCGCACGATGTGAGTTCGTTGGATCAAACCGAAAAAGAAAAGATCGCGATCCATGCAGGTACTTTTTCATCGCTTTACCCTGCCGTGTGGCATCAGCAATATGATGGAGGCAATATCTGGATCACTGCGCTGGGCCACGACAAGAAAGATTATGAGGATACGCTCTATGTGCAACACATTTTTCAGGGGATAAAATTTGTTGCTGGCAAGTCAAAGAGAAAAGATTATTCGAAAGCATATTCAAACCACCGCGATGATGCCATTCGCTATTGAATCCTTGTATTCCATTGCGGTCTTTGCGCCCCTACCGGCAGGCAGGTTTGCTTGAGAAAATCGATAGCAGAAATCTTGCATTTCATTGCGGCCTTTGCGCCTTTGCATGAGTTCAGGTACCCGATAAAAGAAAATAATACAAATAACCAACCAGCATTGTCTATATTCAAAACGTGAAACAAAACAACATCAGATGAAAAAATCAAATCCAAAACTAACAAGAAGGTCGTTTCTGCAAACATCTGTAAAAGGCGCGCTTGCTTCCTCGCTTTTGATCACGGGCTTTCCCACCATCGTGCCCGCGAGTGTGTTCGGAAAAAAAGCCCCGAGCAACCGGATCAACATTGGTGCCATTGGCAACGGACGTATTTCACGAGTACACGATTTGCCCGGTGTGTTGAAACATGATTATGCCCAGGTGATGGCTGTTTGCGATGTGGACACAAAACGCGCAGACGATGGAAAAAAATTGGTGAACGAATTTTACACGAAGAAAAACGGAAAGCCCTTTGATGGTGTGAAGGTGTATGATGATTATAAAGAGCTGGTGAAAAGCAAAGACATAGACGCTGTTTTGATCAGCACACCCGATCACACCCACGCCATGATTGCTGTGGCCGCGGCCCGTGCCAAAAAACATATTTACATGCAGAAGCCCGCCTCGCTTACCATAGCGGAAGGAAGGATTGTGAGCGACATCGTGCAAAAGAGCGGAGTGGTGTTTCAGTTGGGCAGTCAGCAGCGGTCGTGGGAGCAGTTTCGTTATGCAGCAGAGCTTGTGCGCAACGGGCGCATAGGGCAATTGAAAACTGTGTATGTCGGTTTGCCGGGCGACCCATCGGGCAATGAAGAGGCCGAGATGCCGGTGCCAAAAAATCTTAACTACGATAGGTGGCTGGGCTCCACGCCTGAAGTTTACTACACCGAAAAAAGAGTGCACCCCCAAGCAGATTACGACAGGCCGGGCTGGTTGCGCTGCGAGCAATTTGGTGCTGGCATGATCACCGGCTGGGGTTCACATCATATCGACTCCGCCCATTGGGGCATGGGCATGGAGCGCTCCGGGCCGGTGGAAGTTTGGGGCCATGCCGAATTTCCTAAGAGCGGGTTGTGGGATGTGCACGGCATTTTTAAAACAGAAGCGTTGTATGCCAACGGGGTGAAGATGGTGGTGAGCAATGAGCTTCCCAACGGGATAAAATTTGAAGGCACCGAAGGTTGGATTTTTGTAACACGCGGAAATTTTTCGGCAACGGCCAGCGACCCGGTTACCAATTCAGATGGCACCAAGCCACTCGATGCAAGCGACCCTAAAATTATCAAGTCGGTAATAGGCCCCAACGAATTTCATTTCATCGTGAGCAAGGACCATCATGGCAATTGGCTGGAAAGCATACGCGACAAAAAACAAAACATCGCGCCCGTTGAAGAAGGGCACCGCTCATGCTCAACATGCTTGGTCCACCATATTGTAATGAAGCTCGACAGAAAAGTCTATTGGGACCCCACTACCGAAAAATTCAAGAACGATGACGAAGCCAACAAGATGCTGAGCAGGCCACAGAGGAAGCCGTATGCGATAAGTTGAATTCATAGGATCACATACATAATTCAAAAATTGCAAGCATGAATTACCTTGTCGCCTTTATCCTGTTTGTTGTTACTAATTTAGCCTTCGCGCAAAACCCCGTTAAATCCGGTGTCTATCCTTGGCCAACTGCTTCGTTAGAAAAAAATTCCATCCAAGTTGTATTTACCGGCACCGCCACCGACTTAAGCTTTTTCGAAGTCACCGCCAATGTGCTTGCACCGGGCAAGCAACAAAAAACCAATGTGCCCTACAGCGAGGAACACTTGCTGCTCGTAAACTCAGAAACAGTCAGCGTGACATTTAGTGATTCCACCCACGTGCTCGTCAAAGGAAGTGTGGCCTTGATCATGCCAGGCGAAAAGTATTCTGTAAAAAACAACGGGAGCAATCCAGCCAACTATCACATAATGAAATACCGCTCGAGATTGCCGATTGATATGAGCCGGGGCAAGACATCAGGCGGATCGTTTGCAAAAGATTGGAGCAAGCTCACCTTCAAGCCTCATGAAAGGGGAGGAGTACGCCCCTACTTCGATAGGGCCACGGCCATGGCAAAGCGCTTTGAGATGCACACCACCACGTTGAACGAAGGCAACATCAGTCACCCGCCACACACCCACGCTGCCGAGGAGATCATACTCGTTTTGGAAGGTGAAGTTGAAATGCTGATAGGTGAAACCTGGTACAAAGCCAAGCAAGGCGATGTGCTGTTTGCTCCTTCCAAAATACCGCATGGCTTAAAAAATATTGGTAAAGGACAATGCAGTTATTTTGCGTTTCAATGGGAGTGATTTCCATTCATCAAAAAACACACTACCTAAATCATGAAAACATTTTCCACCCACTTGTCCAACATCGTCTACCGTTTCGGGGACGATGTTCGCGCGACACACCAATTGATTGAGCATCGTCCCGAGGCGGAGACGATACTTGACATTGCAAGCAAGATCGAAATAGTTCTACACCCAATGGCATGGTAATTACGTCCATCCCCGCCACTTGGCGGGAAAGGCTTCTGACCTATGAAAAATAAACATTAAAAGATGAAAACAATTTCCACCATCTCAATTTTGATCTTGCTTACCTCTTGCACAACACCAGACAACAAAGAAACTTCCGCATCGGTCCGATTGATCACTGTTGACCCAGGCCATTTTCATGCAGCCCTTGTGCAAAAGTCCATGTATGATAATGTTGACTCTGTTGTGCGCGTGTATGCCCCCAACGGTGCCGATGTGGAGCTTCACCTGAAAAGAATAGAGGGCTTCAACACACGGGCCGACAATCCTACACATTGGAAGGAAGAAGTTTATTATGGCAGCGACTTCTTTGAAAAGATGATCAGCGAAAAAGCCGGAAACGTAGTGGTGCTCTCCGGCAACAATCAAAAGAAGACAGAATACATTTCGAAATCATTGGAGGCGGGCTTTCATGTGCTGGCCGATAAGCCCATGATCATCAACAACACCGATTTTGAAACCTTAAAGCAATCTTTCGAAAAAGCAAAAAGCAAAAACCTGCTTTTATATGATATCATGACCGAGCGGTATGAAATCTCCACCATGCTGCAAAAAGAATTTTCTATGCTGCCCGAAGTATTTGGCACTTTGCAAGAAGGCACTCCCGATAATCCTTCCGTAACAAAAGAGAGCGTTCATCATTTTTATAAATACGTTTCTGGTAGCATCCTTACAAGGCCGGCCTGGTTTATGGATGTGGCCCAGCAGGGTGAAGGTCTTGTGGATGTAACCACTCACCTTGTTGACCTTGTGCAATGGGAATGTTTTCCAGAACAAACGTTGGATTATACAAAAGATATTCAGGTGCTAAATGCAAAGCGAGCATCTACCAACATGACGTTGAGCGAATTTAAGGCCATTACCAAACTGGATAACTTTCCCGATTATCTGAAGAAGGATGTTGTCAATGACACCGTACTCAAAGTGTATTCAAATGCAGAGATCAATTACAAACTTAAAAATGTGCACGCCAAAGTTTCCGTCATCTGGAACTACAAAGCACCTGAAGGTGCAGGCGACACGCACTATTCCGTCATGCGCGGAACAAAATCAAACCTGATCATTGAACAAGGGGCCGCGCAGCAGTATAAGCCAACCCTGTATATCCAACCTGTCTCCAACGATCCTTATTTTGAAAATGCATTGTCAGAGCAGTTGAAGAAAATCCAGAATAAATTTCCTGGTGTTGAACTAAAAAAATCAACAGAGAGATGGGAAGTGATAATTCCAGATTCATACAAGGAAGGCCATGAAGCACACTTTGGCCGGGTAACAGAAAAATTTTTGGAGTATCTGAAAAACAATAACATGCCCGATTGGGAAGTGCCCAACATGTTGGCCAAATATTATACCACCACGAAAGCACTTGAGCTTGTTAGGCAGAATTTGAAAAGTAGGCAGTAGGCAGGAAACAGGACTGGCCACTACCTATTGTATAACTGATGTTACACTTACACATGAATTCTTAGTGAATCTTCGTGCCTTTGAGTCTTTGTGGTTCAATTTCACACTCCTTAACTTTGCTACAACCATTTCCAAATCTTATGGAGCATCAAGTCAACAACCCCTTGCACGGCAAAACCCTGGAAACAATTTTGACACAACTCGTGGAGTATTATGGATGGGAAAAGTTGGGCCAGCAGATCACCATCAATTGCTTCAACATAGATCCCAGCATAAAGTCGAGCCTTACTTTTTTGCGAAAGACACCATGGGCGCGCACCAAGGTTGAGGACCTGTACATTCGCATGGTAGAAAAGAAAAAAAGAGCGGAGAGAAAGTTGGGAGATTAACTTGTGTGGGCGGGTGGCCCACCTGGCAAATCAGGATTTTCAACATTGGTTTTTTCGGCCAAGTCAATTGCCTGCTGGCTTGGTAATGGAGGCTGATTGATAAACGGTGAAGCAAACTGGTGTATGCGTATTGCTTTGCGCGAAAGCCAGATGCCTATGATCAACGAGGCCAATGCCCCCAGCACAATGCCTGGTACAAACGAAATGAAGAGGCAATAATCGTAAGCCCCATGAAAGAGGGTGGCCACCGCCAATGCATGCAAAGCGTAATACGATTTTTTGTGTTCGAACTTTGCTTTGCCCAAATAGAAACCCATTAAAATGGCAAAGGAGGCGTGAGCAGGCACGGCCGTAAACATGCGCATGAACGCGGTGCCAAAGCCACCTTCCATTACATATAAAATATTTTCAAAGGTGGCAAAGCCCATGCTCACCATCACCGAATACACAATCCCATCAAAGGGTTCGTTGAAATTTTTGTTGTTGTACAAGAGGCCGCGCACAAAAATGAACTTGCTGAATTCCTCCACCAGGGCCACGATCAAAAAGGCATGCACGGCTTGCTCGCTCACGCTTTGTTCGTCAATGGTAATGAAGTTTCCGATCACACCGCTGATTAGCAACGTGACAAATACGCTGAGCACGCCAAAAAAGAAACTGCGTATAAGCAACCCAAGCGGCTCGCGCTCGTGCTTGTCTTTCCAGTAAATGTATAAACCAATGGCTGCTCCGGGAGCTAAGGCAAGGGCAAACAGAATCAAAATGTCCATACCAGAAAAAAATTAAATAATGGATGATTGCCGCAACATAAATATCCCCAGCAAAAAAATTCCTGATCCACGGATGATGGCATCTTTCAACGGGATCCAATTGTCTTTTTTACCCACAGCGAGGGCACCTGAAGCCAGCAAGGCAACACCGGTAGCCGATGTTCCAACCAGTAGCATTTGTCCGCCTCCTTCAAGTTTTAAAAAATGAAACAGGGCACCGATGCAAACCACAGAGCAACTAATGTAAATTGCTTTTAGCAATACGGGAACATATAAAGCAGGCTGCATGCCTGACCGAATTTGCAACGGCATGAATGCCATTAGAAAATAAGCCGATGCCAATGCAGAAAGGCCAATTAAAAGAAGCTCGCTTGCACCCGGGTAGTTAAGGATTGTAAAAAGTAGCCCTGCAAGGGAAAGAAGCAAAGCGATGCGCTGCACATTGGGCAAAATCTTTTTTTGAAGAAGTTCAATGAATGACGCGGGCGGTGCTTGCATGGCGCAATAGATTTACTTCAAGATAAATCATTGGATCGGAAAAGACAAACAACAAATTGTGCCCTTCCTTCGAATTTTTCTCTGTGATCCTGCGCGCCCGCTCTTTAATCCTCAATGGATTCCTCGGCCTCGTCCAATTTAGCTTCTGTAAAAGGCCCCGATGTTGCAAACACGATTTTGCCTTCTGGGTCAAGCACAAAAAAGTATGGTATGTCTCGCTTGGCGAAATCCAAGGCATCTTTGTAGGGCTTCAGTTCTCCTTTATAAAAAAGAATGTAAGGCAAAATAAGTGGGTCTATGTTTTTGATTGCTTTGCGTTTGGCTGTGCCGGTGGCCGCGGCATTTACCCCCGTGAACATGGGCACGAAATATACATGCACATCATACCCCAAGCCAGCCAGCAGGCCCTCTGGCTTCCTCACAAACTTGTTATACACCGGACTGAACCAACTGTTCAAATCGTCTTCCGATTTTTTTGAATAGGCCAGGCCCAACAGCGTATATTTTCCCTTCGTATCATTGGGCAGCTTTACCTTTTTGTCCTCAACGGTTTCCGCTTCCATGTCCGGAAAAATTTTGCCGATCACTTGTGCCTGAGCCTGATTAATCACAGCCAATAAGACGATTGTAATGAGAATGTTTTTCATAGCATTTCGTTTTCAAATCCAGTATCCAGAATCCAGCATCTTCTCACCAATCACTCAACCGGCAATCCTGCAGCCTTCCATGCTTTAAGCCCTCCTTCAAGTTCAAACACATTATCATACCCTTTTTCGCGGAGGATAGCCGCAGCCTTTGCGCTACGTATGCCCGAGCCGCAATACACAAAAATGGGTTTGTTCTCAAGGCCCGATAGCTTATCAGCGAACGCATCATCGTAAATGATATTTTGTGCATTGGCTATTTTTCCGTTGGCAACTTCTTCTAAGGTGCGCACATCCAATAAAATAGCGCCTTGGGTAGATTTATATTTTGCCTCAAAGTCATTGGCGGTAAAAACCGTTTCGGTTTTCTCTTTGCCAGTGCATGCACTGATGAGAACAAGCAACACCAAAATTTTTTTCATAGCTGTATATTTGATTGGTGCAAGGTACAAAATTAGAGTTTGATGACTTGGCTCTTGTTCACCCGAGCGGTGAAATATACACAACGCACTGTACCTCAATGGGCGACTTGTCGATTCAAAGTGGTAATTTTGAAACATGAACGCAGTGCAAGGCTTTATTGCGGATCAGCGAAACCCTCAAAAGGAAATCATGAATGTGCTGCGAACTTGGGTGCTTGATATGGGGCCGCATGTGCAAGAAAAACTAAGTTATAAAATTCCTTTCTTCTATTTTTACGGGCCGTTGTGTTATCTAAATCCAAAACCCGATGGAGTTGATCTTGGATTGGTGCAAGGAAAATCTCTTAGCAAGGAGCAAGACTTATTGCAAATGAAGGAACGCAAAACCGTGGCCACCATTCGCTTTCATAATTTGGCGGAAGCAGCCGCGCACGAGGAACAAGTTAGGCAGATACTCAACGAGGCAGCTATTTTGAATCAGTACTTACATCGGAATAAAATAAAAAAATGACAGAAGAGGAGTTGATTGAAGAAAATGATGACGAACTCTTCGAACATCATCGCATTGTGGCCGATGCAAAGCAAGGATTGGTGCGCATCGACAAATTTTTAATGGACCGGTTGCCCAATGTAACGCGCACAAAAATACAATATGGCATTCGCGATGGTTTTGTTAAAGTGAATGACAAGGACACCAAGGCCAACTACAAAGTTCATCCCAACGATGTTATCATTATTTCTTTTCCAGAGCCCCCGCGCGACACCGATGTGGTGCCGGAAAATATTCCCCTCAACATTGTGTTTGAAGATGAGCACCTCCTGGTGGTGAACAAGAAAGCAGGAATGGTGGTGCACCCCGCTCACCAAAATTGGAGCGGCACATTGGTAAATGCACTTACTTATCACTTTCAAAATTTGCCACAGATGCCTGGCAACGATGGCCGGCCCGGTCTGGTGCACCGCATAGACAAGGACACTTCGGGGTTGTTGGTAATTGCAAAGACAGAAAAAGCCATGACTTCTTTGGCCAAACAATTCTTTGATCACTCCATTGAGCGCACCTATCAGGCCATTGTATGGGGCGTGCCCGCTCCACCACAGGGAACCATCAACGTGCACGTAGGCCGAAGTTTAAAGGACCGGAGAGTTACAGTTGCTTTTCCGGAAGGCGACTTTGGCCGCCACGCCATTACGCACTACACACTGTTGAAAGACTATCGCTACGTTTCCTTAATCGAATGCAAATTGGAAACAGGCCGCACACATCAGATACGTGCCCACATGAAATTTATTGGTCATCCTATTTTCAATGATGCTACATACGGAGGAAACGAGGCGTTGAAAGGCACCATCTTTTCGAAATACAAACAGTTTGTTGACAATTGTTTTAAGATTATTCCGCGCCAAGCACTGCATGCCAAGACCCTCGGCTTCATCCACCCGGCCACCAAGGAGTTCATGACCTTCGATTCAGAACTTCCGGAAGATTTTAAAGCCGTGATTGAAAAGTGGGAGCACTATGTGAAGTATAATTAGGATTGGAAGTGACAAAATAAGATTAGCATAAAATTAACTGATCCTGCTCCAATTCACCGTAGCTTTTTTCATTGACTCCACTTGCAGCCGTATGGCTTTGTTATCAGGTTTCTCCAAGTCAGGGTCGGCTTCTAAAATTTCTTTGGCTTCTTCGCGGGCAGTTTTCAATAGCTCTCCGTCTTTGCCCAAGTCGGCAATCAACAAATCGAGGGCCCCGCTTTGTTGAGTGCCCATCAGGTCGCCAGGGCCGCGCAACTTTAAATCGGTTTCAGATATTTCAAAGCCATCGTTGGTTTTCACCATCGTTTCAATACGGGTTTTGGAATCCGCGCCAAGCTTATTGCCAGTCATTAAAATACAATACGATTGTTCTGCCCCGCGGCCAACCCTTCCTCGCAATTGGTGCAGTTGCGATAAACCAAAACGTTCGGCACTTTCAATCACCATCACACTTGCATTGGGCACATCCACGCCCACTTCAATTACTGTGGTGGCCACCATGATCTTGGTTTCACCTTTCACGAAGCGCGCCATCTCAAAATCTTTGGCTTCGGCTTTCATCTTTCCGTGCAAAATGCTGATGGCCACATCAGGAAAAGCGCGGCTTATGCTTTCATATCCATCCATCAAATGTTTGAGGTCTAATTTTTCCGATTCCTCAATAAGTGGATACACTTCATATACCTGCCGGCCAGCATCGATTTGTGTTTTCAAAAAACCGTTTACCTGTAGGCGGTGCGAGTCGTAGCGGTGTATGGTTTTAATTGGCTTTCTCCCTTTCGGCAATTCATCGATCACGGAAATTTCAAGATCGCCATAAAGCGTCATGGCCAATGTGCGCGGTATGGGTGTGGCCGTCATTACCAGCACATGCGGATGTACGTCATTATTTTTTTGCCAGAGCTTAGATCGTTGCGCCACACCAAAGCGATGTTGCTCGTCAATAATGGCCAAGCCAAGCTGGTGAAACTTCACTTCCTCTTCCAATAGCGCGTGTGTGCCAACAAGGATCTTAAGCGAACCATTTTCCAATCCCTCATGGATGGGTTTTCGTAAACGCTTCTTCACCGAGCCAGTGAGCAATCCGATGCTTATTCCCATCAGGTCGGCAAATTTTTTTAAATTTTTATAATGTTGCTGCGCCAATATTTCGGTGGGTGCCATCAAGGCAGCCTGCGCACCGCTTCCCACCACCAACAGCATACAAATAAATCCCACAATCGTTTTTCCGCTTCCTACATCGCCTTGCAGCAAGCGGTTCATTTGCCTGCCACTTTTCATATCAGCATATATCTCGCGCACTACTCGCTTTTGCGCCTCGGTGAGCACGAAGGGCAAATGTTCTTTATAAAATTTTGTAAGTATGGATGTATCGCTGAATACGATGCCCTTGAATTTTTCCTGACGCACCAACTTCATTTTTAAAAGCCGAAGCTGAATGTAGAAGAGCTCTTCAAACTTTAACCTCAATCGGGATGCAGCAAGTTGCTCGTGGCTTTGGGGAATGTGGATGGAGAGCAAGGCTTCTTTTTTGCCAATGAGTTTTTGCTTTTGCAACAAGGAAGCTGGCAATGTTTCGCGAATGTGATTTTGGGCAGCCTGCAACACCTGCTCCTGAAGTTTGGCAATAAATTTACTGTCGATGTAGCGGGCTTTTAATTTTTCCGTTACCGGATATACAGGCATTAGAAAACCTCCCAGTTCATTTTTTTGGTTGAGGGGTTCTATCTCCGGATGCGCAATGGAAAAGATTTTTCCGTAGCGGTTGGGTTTGCCAAATACTACATACTCCACATTGGGTTGAATTTTTTTTGTTACATAGCTTATTCCCTGAAACCACACCAACTCCAGTGCTCCGGTACCATCGGTGAAATGACCGATCAATCTTTTTTTGAAACCCGTTCCCACAAATTCGAAATCGGTGATCTTACCTTTCAGTTGCATCCCGATAGCTATCGGGAGCATTTCATCGGTGACTTGATTGATCGTATAAAACTGAGTGCGGTCTTCATGGCGGAAGGGATAATACTGCACCAGGTCGCCAAACGTAAACAGCTTTAATTCTTTTTGAAGCAATGCTGCCCGCTGCGGGCCAACGCCTTTTAGAAATTCAAGGGAGGTGTCGAAGAAGCCTGCCATTATTTTTTGAACAATGGATTGTTTGAAAGGAGCCTTTGACTTTGATGAATGATAAGAATGTCAAGCTGGTTTTCTGA
>JANOQB010000181.1:0-1705 GCA_031422215.1 Cytophagales bacterium
CCACCGCGAACATTGATGCCCGATGCCCCCTCACCTACCGATTGCACACCGGGCATGGTAAGCATTACTTTAATTACATCGGCTTCGCCCAATGCCACAGGGGTTTGCCTAAGGGTTTTAATATCTATCCTGTCAATTCCCATTTGCAAGGCAATCACTTTTGCATCGCGTTCGGAATTGATAACAACTTCTTTGAGGGAAACCACCGCTTCATACATATCCACATTTAACTTCCCATCGGAATATAAAATGATTTGCCTTACCGTAGGTTTCATATCCAGACTTTGGATTTTTAATTGATGCTTTCCTTTGGGCAGGGTTATTGAATAAAATCCAAACTGATCGGTAGCCACACCAATCAATGGTTCTTCAATAAAGATAGATGCACCCACTACAGGTTCACCACTGGCTTGGTTGCGGATGTAACCGGCTAGTGAAGCATTACCTTGTAAGCCTGCCGACTTTGAACCGATGGAAAACACCCGACTTTCATTGGACTTGATTTTGCCTTGTTCTTGTTGGTATTCCGAGAAATCGAAGTCTGCCGTGTTGCGTGCAGTTTCCTGCGAGGCATCAAAAAAATCGATGGGCAACTCTGTCTGTATTTCGCGTGAGTGCGTCACAAAGATGTTATTCTCTTGGTCGATTGCATACCGGAGTGGTGTGTTCTTAAACACTTCGTCAAAAATAAACGATACATTTTTTTGATAGACCACGAGGTTTATTTTTAGTGTGTCCGTCCATGAATGATTGTAGTAGATCCGATACGAGGTCTGCTTTTCAACACTTTCAACAAGCTGATCGAAAGTAAAACCCTTCAGGTCACCAGAAAATAGTTCTTCCTGTTTCTGTCCAATTGAAACTTGGAAAGCAAACACAAAAAAGAATACTGACAGAATGAAAACCTTACACATTTTATTGTTTTATGGAGGTATAGAGCATGGCGGCTTCTTTGCAATATTGCTCCCGGTTGGCAGTGAACCGCACCTTTTTTTGGCGAAGCACTTTTTTTATTTGTTCTCGCTGTCCTGCCAAAGCGGATAACACTGATTTTCTGGACCGGATGATAAATACCTGATCGGCCTTTGTGATGTATACTTTTGTTTTTGATTGATACCAGGCTTGCGACTTGTTATCCACAACCTTATTCTGCAGGCTCTTTTCGCGTTTCACCAGCACTTTAATTTCTCCATCATGGAGCTGATCATAAAATCCATTTGATAAAATGGGGTGGTTGATAAATTGGACAAAAGTATGATCTAGCAGAACGAAACTTTGAATGCCTTCTTTGATCAACTGAATTTCATTTTTTGTTGGATTGTCATCTGAGATAACCTGATCAGTGACTAAGTTGTACTGAATGATTATGTTCTTATATGTTTCTCCTTGATACAGAATGCTGCCCTGTGCAAATTCAGACGATCCAAAGAAGGGATGTTCCTCTTCGCTTGCAGGCAGCTTTTTAAAACTCGTTCCATTGCTTACATGTGATTGATTCCCCATGGACTTCTGATATTCTTTCAGCGCAAGCGGGATGTTTGAATCTTGACCAAATGATGAATTCAGGGCAATAACGAATAAAAATACGATTAGTCTCAAGTTGGTCACAGCAATTAAATGATAAAAGTAAAACCATTTAAGTTCACAAAATAGAATAAATGTTGAGTGGTTTATTTCGATTAAGAACATTCCTACAGAATGTCAG
>JANOQB010000182.1:0-1657 GCA_031422215.1 Cytophagales bacterium
TTTACGGTGATGTGATAGGGAGAGATTTCAAGCACCAAATTTTTGGCAAGCATTTCCAACGCAGCTTTGCTCATGCCATAGGCTGCTAAGTTTTTATGGGCTTGATGCCCCGTTACGGACGACATGAATAAAATCCTTCCGCCAGTGCCTTGTTCTTTCATTTGGCGTGTGGCCATCTGGGCCAGAAAAAAACTTCCGCCAAGATTTACCTGCATCACCTTCGAAAAATCTTCGGGCTGGTATTCCAAAAAATCACCAAAGAGTGTGATGCCTGCATTGGCGATGGCAATATCAAGTTTGCCAAATCGCTTGACCGCTTCGTCCACCATAGTTTGGATGAATGCCACATCCGCGCAATCACCGGCAAACGGAACGCATATACCTTTTGATTTTTGGATGGAGCGGGCCGCTTCCTCCGCCAATGAAATTTCGATGTCGTTGAGAATAACGTTTGCGCCTTGTGCCGCCAGTTGCCTGCAAATTTCAAGGCCAATGCCCTGCCCAGCCCCGGTTACAATGGCAGTTTTGTTTTTAAATTTTTCCATAAAGAAAATATCTAATTTTTAATTTATGACTGATGCTACTCAAAGCTAATAGATTGTCGGTTTGAGCCGGCCTACCGGTCAGGCAGGGCTCTCGAAAACTGACTTGAGGAATCAAAATAGCCTTCGACCCCGATGCTTCGGGGAGGCTGACATAGCTTTCAGTTGGTTTGCGTAACATCAGTTTATAAAAACGCGGCTTTCTTTTCCATCCATCATCTTCCCTATTGGTTGAAGCAGGTGGCCTTTGCTTTTACAAAATGTTTCAAAGTCACGCGCTTTGTCCATGGCCACGCACACCAACAGCCCTCCACTGGTTTGAGGGTCGCACAATGTCAGTAACGATTCCGCACCGATGCCGCTTACTTTATTTTGGTAACTGCTCCAGTTGCGCATGGTGTTGTCGGGATAGATCATGTGGGATGCGTAATGAGAAATATTTTTGAGCATCGGCACCTTGGCGTATTCAATCTCTGCCGACAAGTTACTTCCTTCGCACACTTCCAGCAGGTGGCCGAGCAACCCAAAGCCCGTTACATCGGTGAGTGCTTTTACATAGGGCAATTTTCCAAATTCTTTTCCCATGTCATTTAACTGCGACATTACGCGAACCGCTTCTTCAAAATCTTCGGCCAGGGCAAGCCCACGCTTGAGTGCCGTAGTGACCATGCCCACGCCAATGGGTTTGGTAAGATAAATCAAATCACCACTCATGGCCGTGTTGTTGCGTTTCAAATTTTCTTTGCGCACCATGCCCGTTACTGCCAATCCAAATATCGGTTCGGGGCTATCGATGCTGTGGCCGCCTGCCAACGGAATGCCCGCTTTGTCACAAACGCTGCGGCTTCCTTCCAATACTTGTTGTGCTAGTTCGGCAGGAATTTTTTCTATGGGCCAGCCCAGAATGGCGATGGCCATCAAGGGCGAGCCGCCCATAGCGTATATGTCGCTGATGGCGTTTACGGATGCAATAGATCCAAAGGTAAAGGCATCGTCCACAATGGGCATAAAAAAATCGGTGGTGCTGATCACACAATTTCCATCGCCCAGATCAAACACGGCTGCATCGTCTTTCGATTCGTTGCCAACCAGCAGATTGGGAAATGATGATTTCG
>JANOQB010000183.1:0-2238 GCA_031422215.1 Cytophagales bacterium
GCTCCATGTGTCTATATTTTTAAATTAATGTTTAAAACTAATTCTTTGCTTTGTACTCTGTAACCTCCTACCGATGAACAGACAATAAGCACGGTATAACCACACAAAATCGATTTCAAGTCCTACTGCTTATAAACAAAACCTGAATGCAAAACAACAATCTTGGGTCGCTAAATACTGCCCCACTTACGGACGTAAAAGTATTTAATAAAATTACAATTCAAACAATTGCTCTGACTTTATTTTAATGGCTAACTGCTTCTTTACTTGATTTTTGCTTAGTTTTAGCTCAATTTTTTATGAAACGCATCCTCATCTTGGCGCTGGCCGCCTCTTCATTTGCTTTTTGCTCAAATGCGCAGGTGGTGCAATGGGCTTCTAAAGTGATTCAATTTTCAACTGAACTGTCGCCTGGCCAATATTCGGCCCAGCAGGCATTGGGCAAACCCAATGTGCTCCCTGCGGGAGGTGATAGCCCCAATGCGTGGGTGCCCGATAAGCCCAATAGAAAAGAATACCTTAAACTAGGGTTTGATAAACCTTTGAACATAAAGCAAATAGCTGTTGCGGAAAGTTTTAATCCCAGTGCACTTTTTAGAATCCTTGCCTATGATGAGGCTGGTGTTGAATATCCAGTGTATAGCCTCAACCCAAGTTCTATTCCCCTTAAAGGCAGGATGCTGAACGTTTTTATCGAGCCGACAACTTACAAAGTCGTAGCCATCAAACTAGAGTTTGACGGGGCAGCAGTGCCCGATTATTATGGTATCGATGCCGTTGCCATTACCGACTCGAGCTATCCCATCATTGCCGATATTCCTTTGGCTGCATACTTGGCCGCGGGCATTGTGATCGAGCAGTTGGACGAAAACGTGAACAGTGAATACAGTGAGTATAATCCACTTCTCTCCCCCGATGGCAAGACCCTGTACTTTAGTCGCAAGAACCATCCGGAAAATATAGGCGGCCAGAAAGACAAAGAAGACATCTGGTATTCTGAATTGGACGAAGGCGGTAAATGGAAACTTGCCCAAAACATGGGATCACAATTTAATAATGCTTATCCAAACTTTGTGAACACTGTCTCAACCACCCCAGATGGAAAATCGGTGATCATGATACTTGGCAACAAGTATGTGAAAGATGGAAAGAAAAGCCTTGCGGGAGTTTCAATCAGTTCGCAAGTGGGAGGAAAATGGACAAAACCTGTAAACCTCAACATCACCAACGACTACAACATCAACGACAAGGCCAACTACTTCCTGGCGAATAATCGCAAAACCCTGATCATGTCCGTAGAGCGGGAAGACACCAAGGGCGACCGTGACTTGTATGTAACTTTTATGCAAGACGATAGCGTTTGGACGGAACCATTAAATCTTGGCATTGTTATCAACACGGCTGCAGAAGAAGCCTCTCCATTTGTGGCCATCGATGACAAAACCCTCTACTTCTCATCGAAAGGATTCAGTGGTTTTGGTGGCAGCGACATTTATGTTTCAAAAAGATTGGACGACACGTGGACCAAATGGTCAACCCCAGAGAACATGGGCAAAACAATTAACTCTCCTCTCGAAGATCTGTTTTTCAATATTCCTGCAAACAGCGAATTCGCTTACTACTCGCGTGGGGTAACAGAAGAAAACACAGACATATTTAGCGTAAAGCTTCCTGTTATCCAATCGCCTGAGCCGTGGGTCACTGTGGCGGGCAAACTGATGGACGCAAAAACCGATTTGCCCATGGGCGCTAAAATAATCTATGAGCGATTGCCCGATGGCAAGGACATGGGGCTTTCACAATCAGAACCCAAAACCGGGGAGTACGAAATCAAATTGCCAACAGGCTTTTTTTACAGCATCCGTGCCGAAACCAAAGATTACATTTCAGAAAGCCAAAATGTTGACCTGCGAAATGTTCCTGCCGATATGAATAAGAAGCGTGTTGACTTCCGCCTAAGGCCTATTGAAGTGGTGCGCATAGAAAAGAATGCCTTGTTCACATTGAACAGCATCTTCTTTGATTTTGATAAAGCAGTGCTCAAGCCTGAATCCTTCCCCGAACTTGAAAGAGTGGTGCAACTGCTGAACGACAAACCTTCTGCATCGATAGAAGTGGCCGGCCACACCGATAACATTGGCACCAACGACTACAATCAAAAGCTATCCGAGCGAAGGGCAAATGCCGTGAAGAAATTTATTATCTCCAAAGGCATTGATGCTGCCAGAGTTACCACGG